>NZ_VPAF01000022.1:0-34339 GCF_013419345.1 Acinetobacter sp. YH12086 | reverse complement strand
ATGAGGCATGTTCCGCGTCCTTGCAATACTGTGTTTACATACAGTCTATCGCTTAGCGGAAAGTTCTTTTACCCTCAGCCGAAATGCCTGCCGTTGCTAGACATTGCCAGCCAGTGCCCGTCACTCCCACTCTATTGATGTGTGCTTAAAAAACAGGAGGGTTTAACTTGGTAAACTATACATACTCATTAGGAGTTTACCATGAGCAAGAAACAGAAGACTTACACCGCAGAATTTAAAGCTGAAGCCATAAAAGCCATTGAAGAGAACCAAGGTAATGTATCGGAATCCGCTAGACAACTTGGCATTTCAATGCAAACCCTTTCGAACTGGAATAACAAAGCAAAGGCTGGAACTTTAGCAGGCACAAAACAGTATTCGCCCGATCTAAACGCCTTACTCGAAGAAAATAAGAAGCTTAAACAACAGCTCAAAACAGCTGAAATGGAACGTGAATTTTTAAAAAAGGCAGCAGCGTACTTTGCCAAAGAAAGTCAGTGAGGTACGCCTATATGAAATCGCAAAGCCACTTATTTCCGATTATTTTAATGGCTCGATTACTTCGTGTATCCGTTTCTCGCTTTTATGATTGGCTAAAGCGAGGCATGAGTAAAAGATCAATTCAGCGAAATCAGCAGACAATTTTGGTCAAAATAGCCCATGAAGAAACCAAACAAAGCTATGGCTATGTTCGATTAACCAAGCATTTACAAGCGCAAGGTATCAAAATAAGTACGTATGCTGTGCGCCAAATAAAAAAATCAAATCAGTTGTATTGTAAGCGCCATAAGCGTTTCAAAAGAACCACGAACAGTGATCACAACCGTTCTATTTATGACAATTTACTCAAGCAACAGTTTTCAATGACGAAGCCTAATCTTGCGTGGTCGAGTGACATTACCTACATTTGGACGGCTGAGGGCTGGTTGTACTTGGCAGCTGTCAAAGATCTTTACACGAAACAGGTTGTTGGCTATAGCTTAAATGAGCGCATGACAGCCAAGCTTGTTTGTGATGCATTGAATATGGCTATTCGCAATCAGAAACCTGCTAAAGATCTCATTGTACATTCAGATAGAGGCAGCCAATATTGCAGTAATGAATATCGAAACTTACTTGAGAAATTTGATTTTCAGGGTTCAATGAGCAAAAAAGGCGACTGCTTTGATAATGCACCGATAGAGAGTTTCTGGGGCATACTCAAAAATGAACTAGTCCATCATCGCAACTACAAAACAAGGGAAGAAGCCAAAGCGGATATTACAAAATATATAGAGTTATTTTATAATCAGCGAAGAATTCAAAAAGGCTTGGATTTTAAGACACCAAATCAAATGGCAGAAGACTTTTATCGGTTAGCTGCCTAGAATCTCCCAAGTGAAAGTCTCCTGCTAATTCAGCACACATCACTGTTGATAAATTTTCTAAACAAAAAGGATCAAACTAATCTATAAGCTTTGTGGGTTAGAAAAAAAATAACTCACTTTGCATTGATCATATTTAAATTCTTGTTTTATCCATAGCACTAACCTATTAATTTTAAAAAATAATAGGTACTGGCTAAATAGCAAATCGATACATATCTTTTTCATAGAGGAAATATGATTTTAGTAAGTTCTTGTCTGGCTGGCTTAAAGGTACGTTATAACGGGACGCATAGCTTAAACGAAAAAATCGAAAAATTAGTCAAAGATGGAAAAGCTACTATGGTATGTCCAGAGATTCTTGGCGGTTTATCAACACCACGCGAACCTGCCGAGATTTCGGGAGGTAATGGCGATGATGTCTTAGATGGAAAAGCCTGTGTAATTGAAAAATCAGGAAAGGATGTGACTTCAATCTATATTGAAGGGGCATATAGAACTTTAAAAAAAGTTCAATTATTAAAAGCTACTCTGGTAGTGCTTAAAGAAAATAGCCCTTCATGTGGTAGTTCAATGATTTACGATGGTCAATTTAATGGGAATAAGATCTATGGCAATGGAGTTACCTCCGCTTTGCTTAAACGTCATAATATAAAAGTCATTTCAGAAGAAACTTTTTGGCAACTTTTACCCTAGTTCCTCCGCTTTTATTTAAAATCTTCATGCAACTCCAACCACGCCCCCCTTTGCAATATCAAGTCTCTTCGGTATTTAGAGATATAGTGAGGTAATAATCTAAGAAGCATATCCATTACTTCCACATCAGTTAAAAAGTAGTGGTTCAATTTTATGCTGTAATTCTTTAACAATTTTAGCAAGCTGATCATGTAAAACTAACCAACATTGCTCATGACCTTGCCCAATATATTCATCTATTATGAGTTGCAAAATGTCTTGATCTATCTGACTTAAGAATTCTAAAAACCATGTCGCAGCAACATCCTTGGCAACTATTGTTTTATGATCTAATGTATAAGCTATACGGCATAGCGCTAAAATTTGATTACATTCATCCTGATCGTCTTTCCAATGAGCAATAATTTGTGGATAAGTTTTTTGCATGGCAAATATTAATTGTTCATAGCTAATTGGATTTAACCAATCGCAAATATCAGGTCCAAAGATAGTAATGTTATGTAATTGGGCAGTTTTAAGTAAAATACTAATATCTGGATCAGATTGACTATAAAGTAATTCACCTTTGAGTAATTCTTCTCTCAACCACTCGCCATATTGTAGCTGATATGTATATGGATGATTTTTATTGGTAATACTCCCTTTTTCTAATATCGTAATTTCTAAGGCACGCGCTGTAGCATGACCAATCGGAACAGATATATTTAGAAAATTCTGCGCTAATTGTTTTCTTTCCTGATCGGTAATTTCACGTTCAATAATAACTAAAATATCAAGATCACTTTTATGTTTTAAACCACCATCAACATACGAACCATATAAATAAATAGCATAAAGCTTATCTTTAAAATTTTTTTGTAAAAGCTGTTTTACACTTTCAACTTGGCGACACTCTTCATCATTTAAGCTTTGCATATGATTTTTAATTTAAAAAAATAAGTAATGAATTCATAGAGCATTATACAGAATAAGTGTAAATAATTTAATCAATTAGTAAATAACATACTATTTTTACAATATATTTACTTTCAATATAGAGTTTAATACATAAAACTCTATCAATCAAAAAAAGCTTGAAACAACATCTGAATAGTAAGAGTCATTTCCTCCTCACTTAGAGATGGATCCGGAAATTTGAACAACTCCTATAAGTGATACTCTGCTCCTCAAATGATGTTATAAACATCAATATATGGAGTATTTTATGGCACGTAGACCAAGAAGAAATCATTCAAACGACTTTAAGGCTAAGGTAGCACTTGCTGCGATCAAAGCAGAAAAAACACTTGCTGAATTGAGTTCTGAGTTTGATGTTCATCAAAACCAAATTATTGACTGGAAAAATCAATTGATCTCAGCTTCCTCACAAGCTTTCGATCAATCAAAAGCTCCATCAGAACCTCCCATTGATCTTAAAAAGTTACATGCAAAAATCGGTGAGCAGGCATTAGAAATTGATTTTTTAGAAGGTGTGTTGAAGAAACTGGGCCGCTTCAACCACAAAAGTTAATCGATCACTCACTTCAGATTTCAGTATCTAAACAAGCTAAGTTACTGAAAGTCTCTCGTGGTTGTTATTATTATCGCCCAAAACCTGTTAGCTCATCAGATCTGAAGCTGATGCGATGTATTGATGAATTACATATGCAATATCCTTTTGCAGGCAGTCGTATGATGCGTGATTTGTTGAATCGTCAAGGGCATCATATAGGACGACGTCATACACGTACTTTAATGAAGAAAATGGGTATTCAGGCGTTATATTGCAAACCAAATTTAAGCCAGGCTAATCAAGCTCACCGTAAATATCCATATCTGCTCAAAGGATTGGCTATTCAGCGCAGTAATCAAGTGTGGTCTACGGATATAACGTATATCCCTATGGCAAAAGGCTTTGTTTATTTATGTGCTGTGATTGATTGGCATAGCCGCAAGGTACTTGCGCATAGGGTATCGATTAGTATGGAGGTGGATTTTTGTATTTCGGCTTTAAATGAAGCGATTGAAAAATATGGATCACCTGAAATATTGAATACAGACCAAGGCAGTCAGTTCACCAGTGATGCATTTATTGATGTATTGAAATCAAATGGCATTCAAATCAGTATGGATGGTAAAGGTCGATGGGTAGATAATGTGATGGTTGAACGATTATGGCGGAGCGTTAAATATGAAGAGGTGTATCTCAAAGCTTATAGCAGTGTCACAGATGCGAAAAAGCAATTGAGTGCATATTTTGAGTTTTATAATCTGAAACGACCTCATTCGAGTCTAGACAAAATGACACCAAATGAGTTTTACTATGATCAGCTACCCCAACAAAACAAGGTGGCTTAACTAGAGCGGAATATCACTTATAAATACGCTTTTAGTTGTTCAAACAAGTGGAACCACCTCTGTTTGTAATGATATTTTATAAAATTCAATATTAGATCTGCAGAGAAAAACTTATCAAACTAAGTATTGGCTAGTCTTTTTCTTCGAAAAACTTATCAAACGAAGTATTAAGTTAATCTTTTTCTTCAACTTCTTCCTTAAACTCAAACAAATCATTCATCGTACAGTTAAAGTACTTACACAACTTATCGGCGACTGGTAATTCAATACGTACAGCACGGTCATAATACATACTTGTGAGCGTGTTGCGATTGATACCTGTTGCATGCACCACTTCACTTAATTTTAAAATTTTTCTATCGCCCATGAGGCTAGATAACTTACAAGTAATCATATTTAAATTAATTTACAAAAAATAACTTGCTGTGGGTTATTTGAAGTTGTTGACTGAGTAATACTTTGCTAAAATTAACCTACAGCAGGTTATTACAACTTATAGAAAGTATATTTTATCCATTTCAACTAAATTATAACTTTTTAAATATAAGGATTGAACCTGCATTAGATTATTTTGTGGAGATGACCGCCGTGTTACCAAATGAGTTATTGATCAGCCAGCAAGCTCGTGACTTAGGAAATCAATTAATTAAAGAAATGAACATCAATAGAAGTTATGGAATGGCTAATTTTCTTGGAGTAAATACTTGCTATGATAATCATCAGGCTGTACTTATTTGGACATTTCAACTGCTTGAAAGGGAACCTGCCTTAAATGAATTAGCAGAAATTAAAAAATATTTTCTTTTAATCTTTCCAGATAGTGTTTATCAATTAGCCTAAGTTGTTTTTAAAATTAATTTATTAAATAAAAAGCACTAAATCAAAGAAAGCTTTATTTAAAAATACCTATTAATTCAAAAACATACCATTTACTGAATATATGAAGCATAGGTTCCTGCTCTATCACTCACTCGTACTAAAATTACATCGCTCTTTTTACTGATACTAAACAATTTATGTCCACGCCACGTTCTGCGGCTTCGAGGGCTAGTTTTTGTTGAACCACTGAGAACAAGGACAACAAACTGCCTACTATATTTTCCCGGAGAGTGGTGTAGGAACTTTTTCATTATTGCTAATCATATCAGCGACAACATCAGCAACGAGCTCCTCTATTCCTGAGAATGCTTTAGACTGATCCGCATCAAGCCAAGACAATGATGGAAACTCAGCACATCATTCGTTTAAGACCTATTTTAATGACGGCACTGGTCGCAAGTTTAGGTTTTATTCCAATGGCGTTAAACACTGGAATTGGTGCAGAAGTACAACGACCACTAGCAACAGTTGTTATCGGCGGTATTGTATCTTCTACAATTTTAACTTTGTTTGTATTGCCTATTTTATATCAATGGGCGCATGGCTCTGAGAGTAGCAAACAGCAATCCGACGAAATTTAAAATCAAAAAAAGCAGCTTAATTACTAGGTTATGCCTAATTAAGCTGCTTTTAATATTGTATGCCCAACATTTTATTGATAAAGCTTACTGCGCTTCATCCCGACAATTTTCATTTAAAAACTCAAACTCTATCGTTGTATGCGATAAATGATAGGAAGATAATTTAGCTGCAACTTCTTGTTTAAGCCTAATTAATTCTTTAACGTCAAAGTTGTCACTCAGCTCAAGGTGCGCTGTTAAAACGTGACTTTCACCATCTAGTGACCAAAAGTGCATGTGGTGGATACCATTAACTTCAGGAAATTCCATTAGTGATAGTTTAATACGCTTTTGAGTCTCTTTATCGGGTGCAGCTTGAAGAAATAAAACGAGTGTTGATTTCAGGTTTTTGAAAACATTAAACAAGATGAACAGCGTGAACCCTATTGATAAAAGGGGATCTAATATCGGCAGTTCAGCGAACAACAGTACGATAGAGACTATAAGAACGGCAACCCATCCAAGTACATCTTCAAGAAGGTGCCATGTCAGCACTTTCTCATTTAATGTTTCACCCGCTTTTAATTTTAATACAGCATATCCGTTAACGGCAACGCCGAGTATCGCTAGCCCTAACATCCCCTCGACTACAGGCATTTCAGGATTGGACAGCTTTGGAATTGCTTCAAATAAAATCCAAATTGAGCCAATGATTAAAACAATACTGTTTATCAATGCGCCAAAGAGAGTAAGTCTACGATAACCATAACTAAACTTATCTGATGCTTCTTTATCTGAAAAACGACTTAAAATCCACGCAAAACCTATTGAAAGACTATCACCAAGATCGTGAACTGCATCTGCCATTATCGCCGTACTGTTAGTGAGCCAACCACCTATAAATTCGATAATAGTGAATGTCACATTAAGGAAAAATGCCCAACCAATACGGTCATCTTTACCATGTTGATGACTATGATTATGGTTGTGCATTTTGTACCTCTAGTACTTTTCTATTTCTTAGTTTTGATACATTCATATTAATCAAGTGACGTATCAAGCGTTGATATATCCAGCGTTTGAACCCCGACAAGTTAGTCCCTTTTTCGAGATAGAACTCATCAGGGGAATCATAAAGCCCAAAGTCATCATGAATACCTTCTTTTTGAATATAGGTATTTTCTCCACGCCAATCTGTATCTGGTGATGAAAAGCACTTTGTTGCAACACCATAACCACAAAAATCATCTTTTACAAACTGATAAGCGGCACCAATTTTGTTGAAGTTATCCAAGTTTTTCCACCTACGTTGATCGATCAAGGATTGGATATCTTTGTGTTCAAAATTAACGATATTCGTATTGTTTAAATATTTCTCAGTCATTTTTTATATATCCTTTTCGTTGCATACTTATACTATAGACTCTATAGTAACTATAGAGTCAAATGTCTGGGGGAAATTGATGAAAATAGGCGAATTGTCAAAAAAATCGGGCTGTTCAATACAAACGATTAGATATTATGAAAGAGAAGGATTACTGTTAAATCCAAATCGTTCAGAAGGTAATTTCAGGCTGTATGATAGCAAAGCACTTAAACAATTGGAATTCGTAAAG
Source organism: Acinetobacter sp. YH12086 (assembly GCF_013419345.1). Classification (NCBI taxonomy): domain Bacteria; kingdom Pseudomonadati; phylum Pseudomonadota; class Gammaproteobacteria; order Moraxellales; family Moraxellaceae; genus Acinetobacter; species Acinetobacter sp. YH12086. Next base: position 26,887 of record NZ_VPAF01000022.1, on the reverse strand, counting down.
CATTGTCGCAGCCTAGATATATCACTCAATGATATTAAACGTCTTATCGAATTAAAAAATAAGCCAGAAGAAAGCTGCTCTAGCGTTAATGCATTAATTGATCAGCAACTTGCACTAGTGAATAAACGCATGAAAGAATTAAGGGCGCTTAAAGCTGAATTACAACAAATGGCTAGTGCTTGTGGTTCGAACAACCCAACATACTCATTATATTCTGCTGACCATGTAACACGGCAAGTATATTGTTTACTATCCATTTGAAACCCCATAATGTTTTAAGTCTATGTATAAAAGTACGATTTTCACTTAGCAGTACTTAAATAATCACCCCACCACTGCATCATTTCAGTCCGCTGGGCTAAATAGTCAGCGTGATTATAGCTGGCACGGGTACGGTTCTTATCAATATGTGAAAGTTGTGCCTCAATCCAGTTATCCTGGAACAAACCTGAGTCATTCAAAATGGTACTAAAAGTGGAACGTAGTCCATGAGAGGATAATTGATGTTTTCCATAGCCCATCTTACGTATAGCCATATTTAATGTATTAAAATGAATCGGTTGATTATGTTTCCGTGGGCTAGCAAAAATGTACTTTTCACCGTATGACCATTGCATGACGTCTTTTAAAATATCTAAAGCCTGATCTGAAAGTGGAACTAAGAAGTCGGGAATCTCATGGCCTAATATGACTTTTCGTCGAAACTGTTTAATATGCAAGGCAGGTATTTTCCAGACTTTTTCATTTAAATCAAAATGATGAGGCTCAGCCAATAACAATTCAGCCCCTCGCACGCCAGTATGTAATTTGAACAGCAGTGCTTTTTTAATAATCGGATGGGCATCCAATTTTTGTAATTTATACTTAAAATCAGATATATCCTCCGCTTTCAAATACGGATAATTTTTCTTGATTTTACTGTTAATGGCGATTTTATTTAAACCATGCGCGATGTTGAATTCACAATAACCCATCGCTACAGCGTAGTCATAAATTTGGTTCAAATAACTACAAGCTTTCTTGACAGGTTCTTTTACTTGGCGTCCCTCTATTTTTTTGATTACTGAAACCAGGTCATAACGCTTGATGTTTTGAAAAGGTAGATCCTGAAGGTCTGGATAAATATCTTGCTGTAAGCATCTTTCTGCTAACTGTAGTACACCACAGCGGGGTAGATCGTTGAAGGCATTTTTCAGTTTGAACTGTAACCACTCCTCCCCGACCTTACCAAAGGTGATGACATTAGAGGCAGTATCTTGTTCAAAACAGAAATCATTGTCTTTAAAGTCATCTCTGACTTGTCGTGCCTTTTTCAGCGATAAATCAGGATAACGACCTAACTGAATGCGTCGACGTTTTTTAGTTTGTGGATCTGTATAGCGATAGCACCAAGATTTTCTTCCACTCGGCTCAATCTTCAGGCTAAGCCCATCTTCATCGGATAAAAAACTGGTTTTTTCCTTACAATGAGCTTGGCGAACTTTAATTTCAGTAAGACTCATGGAATTTAAATGAAACCTAACAATGGGTTGATTGGATCAATTATATCAAAATAGAACGCTTTATGTATGATGCGTACACTACGCATCATATATATTTGTAATATATTGTTTTATATATTTAATATTTTAAGTATTTGTATTTTAGTAACCATTATAAGTACCACCTCTTCTTTAAGTTCCCAACAACTCACTTTTTCTGTCATCAATGTTAAATAAGTCTTGTGCTTTAAATTCTTAGATGACCTCCTCTACCCTTTATTATCATTTTTATAAAAGTAACTATATGTACTCATTAAAATTTGTAGAGCTCAAAAACAAAAAAGACCGCTATATAGCAGTCTTTTAACTTAATTAAATAATAATTAATTCATTTTCATCATAAGTGCATAAGCATCACGTTTGTTTTGACGCAATGATTCTATCTCGGACTTCGTCAGCTGTTTTACGAGAGTAATTAACTATAACTAAAAATATAGACAAATATTTGCATAAGTTCTCATTTTGTCTATGTCGATTCAGTAGTGGCAAGGTGGGTATTTATTAGAGATTTAAATGATTATCTTTTGTATTTTAGGTGAGTGTCTTGGTATATTAGCATCCATATCTATTGATTATCCAATCCCTTAACCTAGGCATGACTTTGTGAAATTAACACGCATCCACCATTGTAAAAACTTGAATGTGCAAAAGTACAAACAGCTTGAGAAACAAGCTGTTTTACTTGGTCGTATTCGTAGCGAGGTGTGGGCTAAATATGGTGCTATTTCAGGTTTGAATATCAGTGACAGAGCTATTCGTGATGCGTGGATGAAAGAAAGTCGTGACTTTGGTGTTTCTGCAAATGCGTGGAAAGAAACGCTACGTGATTGCATAGGTGATATTAAAGCCTATCGAGAAGCATCAAAAGACAAAGTAAAGCAGGCGATCCGAAAACGCACCTCCTGTAATAATGAACAAAAAAGACTATACACCTTGCTTAAAAAAGATGAATGGATGACTGATAATTTCCTCCATCGTCAAATGCGTAATCACTTTAAGCATGGTGTTAATCACACACATAATCAAATTATTGTTCGTGCGGATATGTGTAAAACCTTTGAGTTAAATGGTCAATGTTGGCTTAAAGTACCAAGCCTAATCCCTCGACAAACCATTAAAATCCCATTAAATACGACTGTTGATTTTGCGCCACAAGGCACACTTAGAATCATTCTAAAAAACGGTAATGTTGAAGTTCACTCAACTTATGATGCAGTTGAAACACAGGATTGTGGTCAGGAAACCGTAGGTGTTGATAAAGGGTACTCAGAAGCTTTTGTGGACTCTGATGGCGATGTATATGGGAGTGGTCTAGGCAAGCTGATCTCAAGTGAATCAGATTATTTAAATCAAAAGTACAAGCACAGAAACAAGCTCAGAGCGATTGCTAAAGCTAAACCACACAAGAAACAGAAAATTGAGTTAAATAATCTAGGTCGAAAAAAACTAGATAAGCGACAAGATACTCAAAAAGCAAAGCTCAAAACATTAATATTTACAGCAACTCACAAGTTGGTTGATAAAGCCAAAGTGATTGTTGCGGAAGATTTAACATCCCCAATTCAAAGTAAACGCAACTATGGCAAAAACACCAATAGACGCTTAAATACATGGGCTAAAGGTTTGTTAGCTAATGCCCTAACTTCTATATCTCACCGTAGAGGTTCTACGGTGCATCTAGTCAATTCTGCATATACTTCGCAAAGTGATTCTTTCTTGCATGGCCTTTTAATAGGTACACGTAAGGGAGATCGTTTTCACCGTTTCAATGGGGAAGTTGTGCAAGCTGATTGGAATGCTGCGAGAAACGTGCTTGCAAGATTAAACGACAATGAGATAAGTCGTTATACGCCTTACAAAACTGTAAAGCGTATATTTCAAGAACGGACTGACCGCTACAAGTCGGAACTGACCGACTCAGGCTCTAGTTACACGCTTGGCAACAAGACATTAACAGAGTGCGAATTAGTCCTTGAGTATGTTTGAATACATTTTAAGGAACAGTAGGATAAAAACATGCACTTATTTAAATTAACTGACGAACAACTCGCACAAATTCTTATCCCGAAACGATTTGTACCACCTACTCCACCTGAACATGAAGGCAAGAATATGGTCTATGTATTTGATAGTGAGGATAAGTTTGAACTGACTTATGATGAGCTGGTGGAAATCATTAGCAAAGCTAGAATGGCTGGTCCGAAGTTGATACCTGTCTTAGGCACCGTGAATTAAATTGTGCAGTGTTCGCACGCCACTTGAAACATAACTTGATTGGAAATGAATTTGGGCTGAGAAAAATTCAGTTCAAATTTAACCTGACGGGCACACTAAAAAATGGGTAATTGTCAGATCGAGTTTGGACTACAACACTTTAGCTCATCGATTTACCATACCGCTAATCTTCACACCATTTTCGTAAATCCAGCGATCAAACTGTGATACTACATTCCGCTTATTAATCCAAGTCAGCATGGTGCTTTTCATAAAGGCAGTTTACTTATAAACAGGGAAATTTCTAAACAATTCCCCTTTAACATGCTTAGGCTATTTGATCCAGAGTTCATCTTTTTGCATCATTTTTAACATTAAATTAAATATAACCAGCGGAGTAACATTTTTTTTGTTAGAGCCGACAACTCTTTGAAAACTAAATTTAACGGTTCGCTCAGGAGCATCCAAATTAACTGGGTAGTTTTGTTTTTCTAAATACAGATGATCTCCTAACATTGGCTCTATACCAGTAATAAAATTAACAATTTGTTGCTCATCACCTTTCATTCGGCATTGAAAATGTAGAAAATTCTTACGCAGTTTTCCAAATAATAATAATATTTTAAGCGCCTTAACCATGTTCTTTTCTTTCAGTGCATCTTGCTGCCTATCATCTTTATAATGAAAATCAAGGAGAGGAATTATTTCATCTGGACGAGTCAGTTTTTTAGCCTTTTCGTAAAGTTCATCAAACCAACTCTCTTCTAAATTCTTACTATAAACATAATTCGTTTTTAAATTAAATTTTTGGCGATCCATCCATTTAGTGCTCATCCATTGACATCGTTGCATCCATTCTTGAGCTTGGGTATCTTCGCTTAATCGACCTTCTCTAAAACTTATCAAACGTTGAAAAGGTGTCAGAGTACTCTTCTCTATACTAAACTTCTTTTCTTGTCGGCCAGCCATCGTAACTGGCTGTGTTTGCTGATAAGAATTAAACCATTTCTGCTGCTGAGTATAACGATTTAGGTTTATGTAGTCTGTACTTGACTTCACTGGACTAAAACACTGTTCTAATACTTTTTTTGAAATGATACACGGCGAATTATAAATTCGATCGACTGCTAATAAATCCAAAACATGAAGGTAATTTGAAGCCGTTTGCTCAATACTGCTATGCCCCATCCAAGAGGCGAGCACCTGCCATTTATGTTGAATAATCTCTTCTTGAGCACGTGCTTTCATACCAAACAATAAATCCCTCATCTTTTTTGCTTTTACCCAAGGACAATCTGTGTAGGTCTTGATCATTTCTTTTGAACCGAGCAAAGTTATTGCTAGATAGTTAGCAGCACTGTGGCGTAATGTATGAAAACTAAAGCCATGATGCATACCTAATATTTGACTAAACAAATCTACTGTAATTTTGCTGATACATTGATCAGTTAATACACGATGATTCACACTAAAAAGTAGATCATCCTGCTGATTAACCAAATATTGCTCATAACGATGTTGTATGTAACGTTGTACTACTAAAAACTCATGTTCTGACAATGCAATTTTCAATGGTATTTGACGATTCGCACTTCGCGTTTTCAGACGGCGATATGAATTGTCTTGGATATGAAGCGTGATATTATTAAAAACTGTATTTTCTTTTTCTTTATAAAGTAGCTCTGGGCAAATAATATCTTGTATTTTAAGACAACGAACTTCATTTAATCGAAGTCCAGTTCTATAACTTAGTAAATACATCAGCTTTAAACAACTCAGATGATCGACCCACTCTGATGCCGTTGGCTCTTGACTTAAATTTTCTAGTTTTTCCAATAATTTGCCAAATAGCAAAGGACTCACTAGCCGTGCATTGCAAATTTGTAAATGCTTAAAACTTGAATTCTGTAACACCAATACCCCTGGAGCATCATAATTCTCTATACAGAATTGATGAAAATCTTTTAGGCGACCAAAACGGTATTCTGCGCTTTGGTGCATCTTACGAGAGGTTTTTCCTTTCACCGAATCTCGTTGAACTGCTTTTTCATCACGTTCACTGCTGTATTTCAATAGCTGCCGATATAAATCCTCATAGTCATCTATGGATTGTTGCTTTAAATCTAATTTATTGAGCCAAATCTCAAATATAAATTCTTTGCCAAACGATCCTAAGTAGCTTTCAATAGTTGATAATTGAAGCCCTCGTTTTTTTAAATGCATTAACCAGTGAATTAAGCGTAGTTGAGCATCAATTAAAGACTTTTCCTCCGTATTAGCATCAACTATCTTCTCCTCTAACACCCTTCTAGTTTCTTGCCAAAAACGTAGCGTGCGTTCTTCTTTATTCCTCTTTTTATCTAAACGCTCAACTTTTTGACCTTTACGTTTCTTTTGACCAAACAACATCAACTCATACGGAATCGTTTGTAATTTGCTTTGAACAGTCGGAACTTCAGGAAGTAACTGCTCTTGTTCAAAATGAATAGGGCGATTATCTGGTTCTGTGACTTGATTGTAATCATTATTCCACAGCAATCTAAATTCGGATGGCCTTAAAGCAACAGTATTAATCTCTTGCTGAAGCACATTACTCAAAAATATATCTATGCTGAGGTTTGGATTAAATTCGAGTACCATTTGCACATCATTAAATGCACGAAATCCACGGCGTTTAATTTGATATTGCAGATCCCCAAGACTTTTTTTCCTGCCTATCTTACTCAAGCTTTCTAAAATACAATCTTCAACTGAATGTTGCAGACAAAATTCTTTCTGAGCAGCTTTCAACTTTTTTAAATATTGCAAAATGAACTGCGCATATGGGTTAAAAAAAACATGTTTCCATTGGTACAACTTTCCCTGTTCTACATCGTTGCCATATTGAGAGTTTTCAACACGATAATGTAGTAACAATGGATTAGTGATTTTTTTGTAGTCCGAATGGTATAACCGAAAACAATTCAGATCTGTACCAAGCTCAATGGCCTCCTGCAATTGCTTCTGAATAGCAATCAAATGCTGTTCATCTGCACAGCCTGAAATATATATAAAACTTAAGCATAAATTTCCCCATAAGTACTTTGGTTCATTCCAATATTCAAATGAATCTTGCCAATACTGCCTTAATTCCTTAAGTACATGGATATGTAGATGCCCCTGTTCTAACCGTGACTCTGTACTCTCAATTTTTCTAGGCAGTACGATCCGTTTAGTATGTGGATTTAGCTTAATTCTGTATGATTTTTTATCTACATTCTGGTTGAATTGCTTCCTTCTTTTATTAAATTCATCTTCAGTAAATTGCATCAGTTTTGATTGTTCGTCTCGGCTCAACTTTTGACTCAAACAATCAACACTATCTTTAATGTCATGCCATTTTTCAGCGATCTGCTGATCAAGTTTTTGCTGCATTTCTTTCGTCAATACTTCAGGTGGAGAAGGCTGTCTATCTAGCGACTTTTTCACCATTTTATGAATATCAACAAATAGATCATCTAGTTGTGGTTTTATTAGTTCTTTGATTTTTTGCATACAACTATTTTCGCTCTAAGTGTTTAATCGATAAAGATTTGACATTATCTTGCAATTGCTGGCGGGCTTGCTGTACATAGACATTCGGGATAAGTGAAGAATGCGGATGAAAAGCCTCTCGGTCACGTTGGTCATGACCATACAGGGCCTGAATTAAGTGAAAAGCTAATGCTGGTTTACCCTCTTGCTGCTCATGCATCAAAAAGTTCATGTCAAAATGACGTAACCAATTCGAATACATATTCTTTGGAAAGACTCCTTGCATATATGAATTCACCCATTTTCTCGATAAAGGGATTAACTTAATTTTCCTGCTCTGCCATTCTTTGACAGTTATCGGCAAGATATCTTTACTAAAAATGACCTTACCAAAAAGATCATTTACAGTTATCTTCTTCTTTGCAAAGACTTGTCTAAAAAATGAACCGTACGCTTCAATAATTTGTTCTAAAAAGGCAGTGTAATTTTGCAGTGTTTTTATGAAAAAATCAGATAAAGGGATAAAACGACCATCTTTTCTTGCTTTACTATTTTTTTTATCATTCACATATAAAAGCTTGAGCTCAACACAATAATCATCCAAATTCCCCAACAGGTTTTTTTTAGGCCGACTTGCCAAACTCAACAAACTGATATGCCACATCCAACACGCATATGCATTAAGTTGATTAATAATGTGCTTATCTTCTTGGATGTTTTCGTGACAATGTCTATGTAAAATATGGAATTGCTCTTTCACAAAATTGGGTTCAAGTGCCAGTTGGCTCCCTATCCTTCCTATAGATAATGCAGATTGCACTTTGAATTGTTGTTGCAATATTTTTAGTTCAGCCGTGTCTTCAGTAAAATGTGTGGAATGTGGTGTAAGTGCTTTTTCTAAAAAGGCTAGATATGTGCTACTGAGTTGAGTTTTCGGTAGCCCGCCATAATAGATACCAGGCATGTGATGCTGACTATCCCGCCCAGCAATTACATGAGCAAGATATTCATTATATGTTTCATAATATATATGAAAATATAATTGAGCCTGCAGTTTTTCTACAGTGATCGAACCTACAAACCGATTATCAAGCCAATTCTTAAGTTTCGTATTAATGTGTGTTGATGAAATTAGTGGATTCGATGCTTGTTCTATATAGTCAAACCAAGCAGAAGGTAAATGTAGTTGATGTGTCATCACTTCATTCCACCGCACATGATTTAAGCTCTTAATCTTCTGCTCTGTAATTTTAAGATTTAATTTGAGTAAATATTCGCGACGTCTACTTGAACCATTCTGGATCAAAATTCCATCTTGAATAAGCTCGTTAAAATCCATCAGTGCGACGGGTGATAATCCCGTCAAAAGTGACAATAAACATGCTGCAGCGATTGCAGCATCCCTCCAGTGCCCGGATAACTCGGTTCTCAACACATAAACAATTTGCTTCAGTATATCTGGCGCCAAATAATGTGGATTTGTAACAAAAGGAGCATGACGGCGCTGGCGATGCCGCATTAGATGCGTCGCATTATCGCTGAGTATATAATTTAAATTTTTAGACTTTTCATCTTCTGAATAAAACTCCATTTCAGGATCTAATAGATCAACTTCACCCTCTTCATCTTTGTGAAGAGCGGCATCATAAATACTAATCTTTGCGTTATGTCCAATATCTACTTGCTTACCCGTTTTAATTTCACGAAATTTTTTGAGTTCATTTTTCGTCGGCCATTGCAAAACTTTGCTTTTTTTTGACTTACGCTGACGATGAACTACACGACGATCATCTAGTCTTTTAAAAATTATTAATAGAGCCGATAAATACTCTATGACTTGTACTTGTTCGAAATCTTTAATATTAAAAAGTTGATTACGATCCTCTTTTTTCAAATTACGTTCGTACGTGACATAACAATTTAGCAGCTTACTACATTCATGAAATAATTCAGCATGATTAGAATCCAGCACATATCGTGAGACATAGCGTAATAGGTCACAAACATGTTTTTGCTTATTCTCAGCTTTATCAATTTTTGCAAATTCTTGATACTGCCGATATGTTAAAAAACTCGCTTGTAGAATCAAATAACGTTGCGATGACAGCTCTTGTGTATTACTAGAATCTGGACATGCAAAAAAACTCACAGCAGCTAAAAAAGAATACTTACCGATCTGTCTGGAGCCTGATATATAGCTATAAATTTGTTGTGCTAATTTGTATAGAGCGTAGACATCTTTATACAAATCATCTGATAGATCGACAAATTGTGTATTTACAATATCATCACGTAATAGACAATAATCTTGTTGATATTTTTCTGCTAAATCTAAGAATTGCTCTTGTGTTTCAATGTTTGGCATATTCATTTTCGCTTAATATTTTTATCACGTTGCATTGTTTAAATTCATTGTGATCAGAACGATTTGGTAAAAGTTGATCCTTTATTGAATTCTTTGTTAGCTTAAAAAATCTTGCAAAAAATTTAGCATCCAGTTCTTTCTGAGCTTTTCTTTCAAAGCACAAGTGTTGTTGTGATTTTTCGATAAAATCATCAAGATTATGTATCAACTGTAAGATTGCAACATAATTAGAATGCACACGTAAGCCTGGCTCCGTTTGCATCAATAGCAAGATTTTTTGCCAAATTTTCACATAGATTATTTTGAACTTTGCTTGTACTACTACTTTCTGACTCTGTTTAATCTTTTTGATTTTCAGTAGTTCTGAGTTAATTTTTACTATCTCAAGTTGAACATTTTTTCGGTCAAAGCAAAAGGGCATGATAAATTGCCCCATAAAAATTTCTATATTTTTTACCAAATAGTCAAATCTTAACATTTTTATCGATTTAAAAAATGAGCATATCTTTGTATATGAAACTTCATTTAATTTATCAACTAAATTTTCTCAAAATTACAATTCTCAACAAATACATACGGTTTGCTTATCTATGACGGTCTAAATTTTAAGAATTCTTCCACTTTTTTTTAGTTTTCTGTTATTACATGAAACAATACCGTTGTATTACATTTTAGAAATGCTGTGTATGCAGCATTGATCAAAAAGATTCTCTGCTATACTTACTTCACGTGTAGCATCAATGGAGTTTCGAAATGCTCAGAACCACTGAACAGAAAAGAAAATATATTCAAGCGACACGTTCGCAAAACTATCAAGCCAGCCTAAAGCTTGAAGGCATTACAACGACAGCTCAAACAACTCAACAAAGTAAAGCTGAAATCTTGCAAAAATATAAGAAGTATTCGCAACCCGAATCTTAGTCAGGTGCATGTATGGATAAATATGGGGAAATGGGTGACAGCCTGTATTGTTACCCTGGCACAAATATCCTAAAGAACAAACTCAATATTCGTGATGAACAAATTTTAGAACAAGCTGAACTAGAACTGTCTGGATTGGCAAGTAACTTAATTGAATATGCTGAACCACCTTACGACTTACAATACTTAAAATCAATTCATGCGCAGCTCTTTGGCGACTTATACGACTGGGCAGGAAAGTTAAGACAAATCGATATTTCCAAAGGTGACACCCGTTTTTGTAATTTTTCCCGTATTGAAATTGAAACCAATAAACTACTCAAACCGCTTCAAGAAAAAAAATACTTTCAAGGCTTAGCACCACAACAACTGATTCCTCAACTTGCCGACTTGTATTGTGAGCTTAATGTCATACACCCATTCCGTGAAGGTAATGGACGTACACAACGGATTTTCTTTGAGCATCTGATTGCTCATTGTGGTTATGGTATTGATTGGTCTCGCATTGACTCTCAACAACAATGGATTCAAGCCAATATTGAAGGTTTTTATGGTAATTTAAATCCATTAATTAAGATTTTTGAAATATGCTTTATTCAAAATACCTAAAATTTAAGTAGTCGAAGCCCACAATCCTTAATGAGCCATCATCTTTGCTTCAATCCACTGATTAATTTCCCAAATAAACCAACAATCACGATTCTTAGAAATCTTAATACTCTTCGGGTAATTTAGGATCGTAATATTCAGATTACTTATCCAGAATTGAATAGATCGTTAACTTAGATAGACTTTTAAGCAATGTAACTTGCCGCATGTTTATCAACATATGTCTCAAAAAAGTCTGCCCATACATAGATTTATGGTGTTTAGTGCTTAAATTTCAGATTAATCTTCGTCTGATGACCTGAATGGATGTTACAGATTACATGCAGGTGAATTACTCTGTGGCTGTATCATGGCTTTTGTGCAATCCAATCCATTTGATCCGAATGTTCTCTTTTGCAATAAAGCAGCCTCTTCTGCTTTTCCTGAACCAACGAACTATGTCATTGATTTGATTCAACCGACAACAGTGATGCTGAATCAAATCTCCAAAGAAGGGATTAAATGCAAGAAATGTGGTAAGAAAAAGATAGGGGATGGAAGTTATTATCCGTCTAATTGGAACCAGCCCATGAGTCGAGATCAGTTGAGTAAGAATCATTTTAAATGAATAAGAGAAGGATGGCTTACCTCACTTCTCCGAATAACAATGCTATGCTTTTCAACCAAGGTTATAAATTGGCAACTACATTTCATTCTTCTTCATGCTGGTCCTATAGCCTGTAGACAATTACTACATCATTTGCATTCAATGCTCAATACAGCCTGTCAGCAGAACCGCAGCGATACTTTTTTTCGTGCATACATGTAGTGTTTAAATCCATTCATTTTTCAATGATCCTCTGCCGTTTATCACATTTATGGTCGATCTTTAACCTTGTGAAAAATGCACATACCGATCCCTTCAAACTGTCAAATTTATGTATGCATGACATTTAAAGAAAATTATCTGATCAATTTTTTTAGGTAAAATTCATCAAGAAAAAAGTTATTATTATTCATAACATCACCAATAACCACATAAAAACAATAATTTAATAAATTATTCTTCCAATTTTTTTATATTTAGTGTTATTACCTCTAAATCCATGTTTACCACCTTCTATTACATAAGTAATTTAGAAGTATCCACGATATAAATTGCTTGCCCTCACACCTCTCCCCTCTCACGCCCAAAAAATTTATACTGAAAGGCAGATTAAGCCCGTTCGAGTTACATATAGCCGCATGCTATATTGAAAGCATTAAGAAAATATCCTCAATATTTATAGGATTTTTAAAGTATGAACTAATTTTCGAAGAACCCTTTCTAAGTAATGTGACCTATTAGGAAAAATGAAAATACTGAAATCTCCGTATCAACAATCAGTCAAAGTACATCCTGATGATTTTCTGTAACCGATACCCAAGGACTATACCTACCCTTCTGATGTGCTGTGCAACAAAGCCCTCCTTAGCCACACTATAGCTATAGATTAATTCCATTATTTTGTGATTTAATTAAATTATTCATTCTTAAGACCCAATTTAATGGATTTATATTTCACTAAACCAGAAGAAGTTGTGACTCTTTTAGGTGAGCGTTTACGTAAGCAACGACTCTTTCTGGAGATGTCTCAAGCTGAGGTAGCAGCACGCGCTGGTGTCGGCGTGAATACAGTTTCGAATCTTGAAGCGGGACGAAATGTATCTGTTGAAAATTTAGTCCGTATTGCAATGGTCTTGGGTCGATTAAACGAACTTCAGGAACTATTTAAACCTCAGCTTAACAGTGTGAATGACATTCTTCGCTATGAGAGTCAAAGTAAGCGCCACCGTATTAAGAGGAAGGGATAATGCTCAATAGACTTAATGTTTATTACAACGGTTGGGGCGAATCATGGTTATGGGGAACGCTGATTAGTTCAACAGCCACGACAGGTAGACCCACCATTGCTTTTGAATATAGTCCAGAAGCAATACAGCAAGGTGTTGAGCTCTCTTCTTACTTGCTGCCTTTAAAAGGTCTACCATTCAGACAAGGTTTTCCTACTCATCAAATGGGACTCCCAGGTCCAGTCTATGACGCTTTACCAGATGGTTGGGGCATGATGTTGATGGATCGATATTTCAAAAAAATTGGCTTAAATTCAGCACGAATTGGACCTTTGGAGCGTCTGACCTATATTAGTAGTCACGCAATGGGTGCCCTCTCCTTTGAACCTTGTGTTGCTGACATGCAAACCTCAGAAAATATCCCTTTACAACAACTGGCCCAGGAAGTTCAAGAAGTACTCAAAGGTGAAGGTGGTGAATTTCTACAGCATTTATTGGTCATGGGTGGCTCCCCTCAAGGTGCCAGACCAAAAGCGTTGGTTTACCGAGATCCTGTCAATTTAGAGTTTTCGACTCAAGATTCTGATCAACATGAAGCCTGGCTGATTAAGTTTCCTGCTCAGCAAGAGCATCCTGAAGTCTGCGCCATTGAAGCCGTCTATGCAGAATGTTTGCGACTTTGTGCAATTGAGACTCCAGATACCCATTTCTTTAATTTGCCCAATGGTTTAACGGCTTTTGCTTCTAAACGATTCGATCGTCAAAATGGTATGCGGATTCCAATGCAGAGTTTGGCTGCATATACAGGAGCAGACTATAAAGTTCCAGGTAGCCTAGACTATCGCAATTTTCTCCGGGCAACCTTGATGTGTACGCAAGATGTACGAGAAAGATTGCATGCTTTTAAACGTGCTGTGTTTAATGTGCTTTTCAATAATCGGGATGACCATACTAAGAACTTTTCATTTCTCATGGAGAAAAATGGTCAATGGAAATTGGCTCCAGCCTATGATGTGACCTTCTGCGAGGGTCCAGGTGGTTATCATCAAATGGACATTATGGGAGAAGCGCTCAATATTTCCCGAAATGACATACATAAACTCGGTACTTCAGAAGCTAATCTGACTACTCTAGAAGTCGATGAGATCATCTTGACCATGCGTGAAATTGCACTTCAATTTAGTCAAATTGCGCAGCGCCTGTATCCCCATCAAATTCGAGAATCTACCCTACAGATGATTCAATCACGGATTCAACAGAATATTGATTTTTTAACTGAAACCTAAGCGTAAATATAAACTAAGCGCCAACCATCAACTGCAAATAGACTTTGATATAGTTAGTCGCTACATAATCTGTAGAACCTGTGAATTAGCTCTCTTTATAATCACGAATATTAGATGGATCACCGCCAAGATATATTCTGCAAACGTGAAATCACTACATCCAGATCGAAAATCACTAAGAAAAAACTGTCACCAAAAAAAGGTCTGCACTATGGATAGATGCAGACCAAACTCTGGATAACTACCAGCACGAGAAATATGTCGCAATTTTGCATAGACATGAATTTGATAAAATCAGCCCAGAAAGCCAGAAATTCATAAAAACTATTTCATCAATCCCCTATAACTTAATCACGTTCATGGTCGATCTTAAATCTTGTGAAAAGTACTCATGCTGACCTAGCCAAACTGTAAAACTCATGTATTCATAGCCTTTAAATGAATCTTTCAATCGGTATATTTAAGGTAAAAACTAGTAATCAGAAGTTATTATCACCCCCATATAAAACAAGGATCAACTTAAAAACAATAACTTAGTAAATTATTCTTCCATTTTTTTTATATTTAGTGTTATTTACTGTAGTCATTAGAACACTCTTCTTTGGAATACTCTGAAGAAAACTGTAAGGTTGTAAACAGACCAAGTTACAGCGAGTAACTGATTCAGAAAAAGGCTGGTTGTATGGTGAAAGTTTAGAGTTACTGTTCTAATGTTTTAAACAAATGTTTTGTTAAAAAGGAGCAACATATGAAATTTCACATCGCTAATATGACTTGTGGTGGTTGTGCACGCGGCATTACTACCGCAATTAAAGAGCTCGACTCGAATGCCTCACTCGATATTGATTTACAAAACCGTATTATTGAAATCAACACAACGGTGAGTCAGGATCAAGTCATTGCCACTCTCAGTGAGCGTGGATTTACAGCTGATCCTGCTTAATCTCTGTTAGAGTAACAGTGGGAATTCCTTACCACTTTTACTCTCTTATTTTCCTCATCGTACAGATAAAACCTGTACTTGCTTGAAATAAAAGTAATCCCTGAATTCCACCTAATCTTGGTTCGAGCTGATCTTCGCATATAGAACTCAGCATATCTAAATGATAGAGATCGTATATGAGTACCGAAATGACTGATACGCCACACTACAGTGAAACATTAGAGATTGAGGGGATGACATGTGCTTCTTGTGTAGGCCGTGTGGAAAAAGCTTTAAAATCTGTTGAGGGTGTTGAATCGGCTCATGTAAATCTGGCTACCGAAAAAGCAGTCATTTATGCGCATCAACCACTTGATCGCGCTACTTTAATTAAAGCCGTAGAAAAAGCAGGCTACGAAGGGCTTTGTTGCATAAATATGTAAGCATCTGATTTAAATAAATTTAATTTTGGATCAAAAAACAATCAAAACTTTTAAAATCATATAGTTATGAAATCTTTGTGCAACAAAGCCCTGAATCCATAAGAGTTCCGATCAGCAGTGGTCTCCGCGATGGGTTCCAAAGCCAGCAGATGGAGCGCCTGCATGGCCCGGCATTTCATCGTGGGTATCCCGAGAGGTCTCATCTTGCCATTTTTCTTCGGAATAAGGACTCTCCGAAGCGGAAGGGGCGTGTAACCTCGCCTCTTCAACGACATCATCGCACCGGTCTTGGCCTTGGGTGTATTCCAAGTCACCTTGTCGACCCCAGCCGTGTTTTTGCCTTTGTTTTCAGACACTCGTTTGACGGCCAATGCTTTGCCACTAAACGAGTGAGTCAGCAGCCATTGCAAAGCTTTCGCCTTGTTATGCCTGCCGTCTTGTACCGCCTTCACAATACGCGCTTGCAGCCCTCTGACATGACGCTGTACAGCAATCCAATCGATGCTGTCCCACGATGTGCTGGAAGGTGCACACGCTGATACTGCTGCATTCATTTGCTCTCCCTCCATTAAAAGGGTTCTACACACTCTCTTGTGATGAGAGACCATAAGGACGTCAGCCCGCTTTCGCGTGGGGTAATGTTTCAACCTCTATCCAACCCATTACAGACTGGCATTCGCTTTTTCCTCGTTCCTTCGCCCGCATCACCATGGGCAGTTTTTGCAAACTGCTTTCCCAATGGGAGTAATACGGGATTTCCACGTTCCGCTTACTGAAGTACATCGGCTTAGGTGCCTGCTATCGACCGGGAGGCGTATGGGTCACGAATGCGTAGTCGAAAGACGCAATTCCCACCTCCATTACCGTTTTGGTTCGAGCGTATCAGCCATTTCCGCTCGTTCAACTTGACGATCGTTACGCAGATTCACATGTGTTCACCATACCGATTATCTAGCCCTTGTCCGGCTATGGCTGCCAGAAGGGTACGCCTCTCACGATTGATACCCCGCACCTTGCGGTGCCTCGTTACATTGTCGAAGGCGCTCTTTATTCAGCCTTCTAGATTCACCCGGTGACACGGGTGGTTCCCGCAGGGGGAACAACTTCATTAAGCGACTTCGTGTCGCACCTCGACCCAATTATTGCAAATCGGTAGATTGCCATCATCCAGATAGCGGCTTAAAGCTGGCCAACGCTTCAGAGTGTAATTGATGGCCTTGGCGGTGGGAGAACTCGATGGCACTGTCAGATGATGTTGGTTGAGCCATTCATATAGTTGTTGCATCACTGGTTGACTATGCTGTTGTCGGTATTCGCGGCGGTCTTCCGCTGTACCATCGGTCTTTTTCCTGAGCTCTGCTTCTATCGCATACAGTTTCTGAATCAGCACTAATGCCTGTTCAGCGACCTGACTTTTCCCAGTTACATGCAGTTCATGGAATTTACGACGTGCATGCGCCATGCAGCCCACCTCAATGACATCGCCTGATTTAAAGCGTGCTTTATAACCACTGTAATCATCACAGACTAGATAGCCCTGCCAGCCTTTCAAGAACTCTTCAGCATGCTGGCCTGAACGACTATCCTGAAAGTCATAGATCACCGCCTGAACTGGATTGTACTGTGTAGTGGCATAGGCCCAGACATAACCTTTCTTCGGTTTTTTATTATTCTCACCCATCCGCATGATGGTGACCGGTGTTTCATCTGCATGCAGCACCTGCTGTTGTAGTACCACCTCTTTTAAGGCATTGGCCAGAGGTTCCAGTTCTACACCGCAGCGACCTATCCAGTCAGATAAAGTTGATCTAGAAAGTTCGATTCCCGCCCGCTGATAGATCAGACATTGACGGTACAGCGGCAAATGATCGGCATACTTCGATACCAGCACATGGCTGAGCAATTCAGGTGAAGCAATGCCTTTATCAATCACATAGGCGGGCATCGCTTGCTGAGTCAGAGTGTCACACTGATCACAGACCCATTTACCACGCACATGCTGTTCCTTATAGAACTGTGCCGGTCTGAAATGCAGTTTTTCACTGACATCTTCGCCGATACGACGGAGTTGGCAGCCACAAGCACATTGGGTTGATGCAGGTTCATGCTCAATACGGATGGTGTGTAGATGATCTGGCAGTGGTCGACGTTTAGGTTTATTGGTTTTGGCTTTCTGTGTCGCTGCATTAGTTTTATCTGCATTTAGCCGTTCCAGTTCTAGATCAACCGCGGCAATATCTTCTTCAACCGCTTCATCCCACAGATGGATTTGTTTTGCCGTTAAGTGTTCATTCTTTTGGGCGAATTTGTGCTTTTTAAACAGCGCCAGTTCATGCTCGTATTTTTGATTGAGAATAGAAAGATGTTGAACTTTAGAATCTAATTGCTGGTTTGATTGTGCTAGAGACTGATGCTGCATCGCCAACTGCCGGGTAAATTCCAGCAGTTGTTCATGGGTCAGTTGGCTTAAGTCAGGCAGCGTATTCATGACCGCAGTATGCCTGAGGTCATGAAGAGAATGAAATAGAACGTTTGGAGAATAGCAGAATAGCCGAGCTTGGTTTAGAGCATTGTTACCACTTGCTGTCGTCCAATGCGCTGCCAGGGCAAACCCTGGATTAATGCCTGTAACTGTTCCGGGTTGAGGACCACGGTTTCACCTTGGTGAACTTGAGCCCAGTGGAATTTTCCCTGTTCCAGCCGCCTGGCACACAGCCAGATGCCCAGTCCATCATGTACCAGCACTTTCATACGATGACCACGTTTATTACAGAACAGGTAGGCGCAATGCGGTTTGATGTAGCCAAAGGCTCTCACCACCTGAGCCATGGTCGTATCCATACCTGCACGCATGTCCATGGGCTGGGTAGAGAGCCAAATTTCATTGATACGGATCATGTTGCCAGTGCCTTGAGTAATTCTGCCAAGGCAGGTATTTCTGATGTCTGCCATTTTAGCTGAATATCATTATTCGTATGAGGCACGGTGATACACAACGTGATCCTCTCATCAATAGGTTGGCTGATTGCAGCAGTGTAAGGCAAAGCAATAAATGCTGGATTCACATGAGTAGGATCCTGCACGGCACCATCATGATGGCTGAAGATCCTGATCCAACGACTGACAAGGTTGGCATTAATACTATGTTGCAGTGCGACCGAAGCGATCGAGGTATTAGGATTTTTGCAGGCATTGACAATACTGAATTTGAATTCTTTGCTGTATGTTCTGCGTTTTTTAGCAACAGGAGGTGTTGCTGAATATATATCCATGTTCATAGATTAAGTCCCCACTTGTTTTTAGGTGGGAACTAAATTAAGGCTTATAGGATCGCTTGGTAAGGCTGTGTTAGCTGGATGCTTACTTTCTTTTACCTTAATAACGTATTTTTTTAACGGCAGCATACCTTTTGAAACACCACCAAATTATTTATGTTCCACCAGCACATATACTTCCCTATCGAAAAATCTGATAAGAATTGATTATTTTGATACAAAACCTGAAAACTGGGAGTGCTTATATGGACATATATAATATTTCCGGATAAATATAAAACTACTCCACAAGAAGAAAGGCAGAATTTAATCTCAGTCCGAAGTAACAGTACTCTCAAAGACCAAATGTAAAGAAGCATACTTAAGAAAATAAATTTCAATAATGCATGAGGATGTAATTAGTTTCAGGGTGCTAAGAAAGTGTAGCAACTTGCTACACTTTTTCGCTTTTTTGAATCAGCTGTTTTAAGAAATCTTCTAATTGTAAGAGACTGGCTTCGTCAATTTCCGAGATATTCAGAGAAACCTTAAGCTGTTTTTGATTCAGTTTGATATTCCCCGCAATCTTACCGGCATATTCAATTTTTCTGACCACGGATGTTGTGGTCAGTTTTTCTGGATTCTGACTCAATAGTTTTTCAGCATAAGTAGTAACTTTGCTTTGCTCGAGTTTTTTGTCTTTTAATTTTTCCCAAGCTCCGAGTAAGGCCACTTCGGCTTCAGAGAGTTGTTCAAGATGATCCGATAGAAATTTTTTGAATGCAGTTGCAGCAGTACGGCCTAGCAAGCCTGGTTCCACATCAAGGTCATTTAAAATTGCTTGCGGCAGTTTTTCGTATGCTAAATACTTGTACATATCTTCGCGATTTAAACCCAGTGAATTGGCTAAACGTTGCTTGTTTTTCTTTAATTTCTCATCAAGTGAGTTCAGGCCAATAAAAATCTCATAATCTGTCAGATCCTGACGCTTTAAATTCTCTGCCAGGGTTAACAAAGATGCTTCTACATTATTTGCATCAATTATAATGGCTTCAATCACAGACTTTCCGAGTAATTGATGTGCCCGTAAGCGTCGCTCGCCTGCAATCAGTTCATATTTCAGATTATCCAGTTTACGCACTGTAATGGGCTGCAAAAGGCCGATTTCATTAATAGAATCCGCCAGTTCTTTTAACTGTGACTCTTCAAATATTTTACGCGGCTGGTTTGGACTTCGGCTGATATCCTCAATAGGGACATTACGTCTAAACTCTTTCGGCTCTTTAATATTGTCTTTCTGTGCTTGCTGATGTTTTTCTGTATTCTGTTTCAGTTTCTGAGCTAAAAGCTCTTTGGTGCTTGCCATAATGCTCTCAGGTTTTAATTTTCACTACAATTTCATTGGCAAGGCTTTCAAAAGCCTTACGTACTTTTGAATTTTTTTCTACTTTCAAAAGTGGTTGTTGCAGAATCGCTGCTTGATTGACTTTAGTACTTTGAGGAATTGTGGTTTCTAAAATTTTACCTACCTGTTTCAAGGCTTCATCCCGAATCAGCTTACAGACATTCTGACGTTCATCATGCTTAATTAGTAAAGCGCCTAAAAGCTCTAAATCTGGATTAATACGTTTGATTTTTTCAAGATGATTTAAAAGATCTGTTACCCCATACAATCCATATTGTGATCCTGATTCGATAGGGATAATGACATGTGTTGAAGATGCCAAGGCATTGCTTGTTAATAATTTAAGGCTAGGTGGACAGTCGATCAATATAAAATCATAAAGATCTTTTAATAGTTTTAACTTGATATTTAACTCTTCAGAAGGACGGGGAGCTTCTTCTTTTAGTTGATCTTCAGTTTTTCCTAAATTTAAGGAACCATAAATTAATGATACTTTTTCAAAGTTCGTTTCTTCTTGTAATGCATCTGCCAACAACGAAATATCGCCCACTAGTAATTCTGCTGTAGTGACAGCAATTTCGCTTGGATGTTGGATCCCAATGTGTAAACTTGCGTTTGCTTGAGGATCTAAATCAATGACTAAAACTTTGTAGCCAAGATTGGCAAGTTCTGAGGCTAGGTGTACAACAGTCGTTGTTTTGCCACATCCGCCTTTATGGTTAGCAACAGTAATAATTTTTGCAGACATGCGTGTCAGATGCTTCCTTATTTCAATGTTTAGTAATATAAATAACTTTCATTCATCTTACTATAGTTTTTAAATTTATAAATCCTATTTATTCAGCTGTAAAACAACTTAAAAAATAAATTTTTAACTAAGCTAGCTTAATTAAAAATTAGAATAATTAGTTATTTAGCTAATTAATAATTAGGATCATATTTTTATTATATAAAACAAGTGCTTGTAACTTTAAAAGTGGAAGGTTTGTCACTATAAAGTGGAAGGTTTGTCACTATAAAGTGGAAGGTCTGTCACCGTAAAGTGGAAGGTCTGTCACTATAAAGTGGAAGGTTTGTCACTATAAAGTGGAAGGTCTGTCACTAGGGTGGAAGGTTTGTCACTACTATTTTTATAACTGCTATTTTTATTTAAAAATAATTTAAAAAACAAATATTTAAGCTGTTAATAAAGTCTCATAACTAAGCTTTAAAGGTGGAAAGATTGTCACTGTATCTTCTTAACCTGTGGATAATCTGTTTTTATTGGATATTTCCTGATGATTATATGTGCAGTTATACCTTTTAAATCTAACAAAAAGGTGGAAGCCTTGTCACATCAGGGTTTTTATCTGACTTAACCTAACTAGACCTGAATGAAAAAAGTAAAAATAGACCTTCTGAACTGTAATTTCGAGACTAAAGGTGGAAGGTCTGTCATCATGGGGTGGAAAGATTATAATTAATTCCACTTTAAGTGCAGGAAATCGGCTAAAATGCTTCTTTTTGATGACAAACTTTCCACTTTTAGAATATTGTGGTGAAAGTCTTGAAAGTTTTTCCACTTTTGTATATAAAAACTAAGTTAAATTATAAATATCACGGTTATGACAGAATCTGAACCATTGCAAGAAGAATCGAATTATATTCCTTACTGTATAGGCAACATTCGCCATAATGGCGTTGTCAGTACCAGTAACCGTTTAATTCGCCCAATCGAATTATCAGCCAATGAATATAAGGCACTTTTATATGCAATGGCGGTTGCGAATTATAGTGAGAAAAATAGGGTAGATGGTGAAATTACCGAACAAACTTATATTTATTTGTATAAGGATGATTTGGCAGATTTACTAGGATTAAATAAACGTAATTCAATTAATGTTGCAATAGATCGGATTTATAAAGAGCTTTCATCCCGGGTAGCTCATTTTATTATTGAGGAGCCAGCTGATAATGGTAAGAGAAAGACTAAAAAAGTACATTCTGTCGTTCCCATTATCCGTGAGTTAAGATGGGAAGATGATTCTAAAAATGCGATTCAGATTCGTTTTACCAGTGAGGTGTTGCCGTATTTCACTCAACTGGCTGGGGGTAATTTTACTACCTATCAGCTAAAACATCTTTTTGCCCTAGATTCTGTTGCCAGTATGAGTCTTTATACTTATTTCATTAAAAACGAATTTAAGTACGCCAATCAAAAGAGTTATGAAGTGCCATTACTTTTAGAAAACTTGAAAGCACTGATTGATATTAATGAAACCAAATATGATCGCTGGGTAGATTTTAGACGCTATGTATTAGACAAAATAGTGGCAGAAATTAACGAAAATACAGATCTACAGTTAGAGTATGAAACCGTTAAGAAAGGCCGTCCAATTGTAGGTGTGAATTTTAAACTGCATCATCGGATTGCTGATAAGGCACTGGATGAATTTGCAGTGATTGAAAAAATCTATCTTGATGTTCCATTTGAAGACAATGCATCCGTAAAAGAATTAGGGGCTAAATTCGATATGAATGTACGTTCTTGGTATATTTTTAATAATGATGAAAATTATCAGCAGTTCAAGAAGTGGTTTAAAAAAGTAGGATGCCTCACTGACTCTCAAGCAAATATTGTCATTAATGACACTTTATTCCAAATGGATTTTGCTGAAATTGGTATGGGGTTGAATGACTTTAAACGAAATATGAAGCATAAACTTAAAAGTAATCCGGAATTCGTCCATAGTATTCGTGAAAGACTGAATGATATTTTTGGTAAAGAGTTGATCTAGCGAAAAGTGTAGCAACTTGCTACACTTTTTAGATATATGTTCGTAAAGAATACAAGTGGTAAGGACCTTAGGATAAAAACGACTCTGTTGCATAAAGTGTGAAAATTGAGACTGAACCGTACCGGGTTTGTCGGAGACCAACTTTCTTGAGAGAATGTTCCAATGACAAAACCAAAATATACCCCTGAAATCAGAGAAAGAGCGGTTCAATTATTGATTGAATCTGAAAAAGATTATCCTTCTACTTGGGCTGCAATCACAGCTATTGCACCTAAGATTGGTTGTACTCCTGAAACATTGCGTGTTTGGTATTTAAAGCATATGGATCAACTAAATCCTGCCAAAGTACAACAGATATCTGACCAAGAAAAAATGAAGCAAATGGAACGTGAAATTAAAGAATTAAAACGTGCCAATGAAATTCTACGTAAAGCAGCCGCTTTTTTCGCCCAGGCGGAGCTCGACCGCCCACACAAATAATGGTGGATTTTATCCAGAACAATAAAGATCGATATGGTGTTGAAGCGATTTGTAGAATTTTACCGATTGCAGCTTCGACCTATTATCGGGCTTTAGATCTCGTTGATAACCCAGAACATCGAGCGAAACGTGCTCTGCATGATTTATATCATGCAGAGCAAATCAAACGTATTTGGAAAGAAAGTTTAGGTCGATATGGTGTGCGTAAGGTCTGGCAACAATTGAAACGTGAAGGTTATGTTATCGCACGTTGTACAGTTGCTCGATTGATGCAGAAGCTAGGTATACAAGGTGTTTGGCGTGGTAAGAATAAACAAACCACCCGTAGCCGAGATGATCAAAAACGAGCAGATGACTTAGTAAAACGCAATTTTAATGCAGATCATCCTGACCCTTGCGAAGCAATGCTTCTCAGGTCGCTGACTTCACGTATATTCAAACTCATTCAGGCTGGGTCTATACCGCCTTTATTATTGATGTGTTCTCGCGAGCAATTGTTGGATGGAAAGTATCAACACGTATGAATACAGATATGGTGCTCGATGCACTGGAGCAAGCATTGCATGATCGAGGCATGCCAAAGAACGTGATTCATCATAGTGACAGAGGCGTGCAATATCTTTCCATTCGTTATACCAATCGTTTAGAAGCAGCAAATTTACGAGCATCAGTCGGTACGACCGGTGATTCATACGATAATGCTTTGGCTGAAACGGTGAATGGCTTATACAAAACAGAGGTGATTGAATATTTAAAAGCGGATTGGCAAGGTTTAGCAGATGTACAACTTGCGACACTAAACTGGGTAGATTGGTTCAATAAAGAGCGTGTACACAGTGCACTGGGTTATGTATCACCTTTTGAGTTTGAAGCAATGTACTATGATAAGATTAACCCGTTAGGTCAGGTGGCCTAACTTAAATAAAAAAGTCTCCGACAAACCCGGTACGGTTCAGTTCACAAACTACATTACAGGTCAGTCTATTTTGACAGATGGTGGAATGGTTTACCGTTAACATCAATATAAGGAATACAAAATGAAAGCAGCTCGTTTTTATGACCGAGGGGATATTCGAATTGAAGATATCCCTGAACCGAAAGTACTTCCAGGCACAGTTGGAATTTAAGTTGCGTGGTGTGGTATTTGCGGTACGGATTTACATGAATTCATGGAAGGTCCTATTTTTATTCCACCTTGTGGTCACCCACACCCAATTTCGGGAGAATCTGCACCTGTAACAATGGGACATGAATTTTCAGGCGTGGTTTATGCAGTTGGAGAGGGTGTAGATGATATCCAAATTGGGCAACATGTCGTAGTTGAACCCTACATTATTGCTGACGATGTGCCGACTGGCCCCAATGATAAGTATCATTTATCAAAAAATATGAACTTTATTGGTTTAGGCGGACGCGGTGGTGGTCTTTCTGAAAAAATTGCAGTTCAGCGGCGTTGGGTACATCCTATTTCAAATGATATTCCTTTAGACCAAGCAGCATTGATAGAACCTTTATCTGTCGGTCATCATGCCTATGTCAGAAGTGGCGCAAAAGCTGGCGATATCGCACTGGTTGGTGGAGCAGGCCCAATAGGCTTACTTTTATCTGCTATTTTAAAGGCTAAAGGTCTCACGGTTATCATTACTGAACTGAGTGCAAAACGTAAAGAAAAAGCGATAGAAGCGGGTGTTGCCGATTATGTACTAGACCCATCTAAGGTTGATGTAGTTGCTGAGGTAATGAAAATTACAGAAGACCGCGGTGTAGATGTCGCTTTTGAATGTAGTAGTGTCAATAAAGTCATGGATACACTCGTTGCAGCAATGAAACCAACTGGTGTAGTCGTTATCGTTTCTATTTGGAGCCATCCTGCCACAATTAATGTGCATAGTGTGGTCATGAAAGAGCTCGATATTCGTGGAACGATTGCTTATGTCAATGACCATCAGGAAACCATCCGTTTAGTCGAGCAAGGTAAGATTAATCTAGAACCTTTTATTACCCAACGTATTGCATTAGATGATCTTGTTTCTAAAGGCTTTGAAACGCTGATTCATAATAATGAGTCTGCTGTAAAAATTATTGTTCATCCATAGTAAAGCCTAATTTGAATAAGCTAGAAATAAACTCTATGTAGCTATTTCTAATATCTTTATCGATAGAGAATGAGTCTGTACGTACAGATTCATTCTCAAATTTACAGTGTTGAGTGCCAGTATGATTTTGATCATAGAGCCTAGTAAAGATATAAGGCTTTGTTGCATAAATATGTAAGCATCTGATTTAAATAGATTTAATTTTAGATCAAAAAATAATCAAAACTTTTAAAATCATATAGTTATGAAATCTTTGTGCAACAAAGCCGTTGCAGGTGGAAAACAACACAGCGCTGGTGAGTTATTTTACGAACCGACCATTATTGCCGATGTAACTGCAGAGATGGATGTTGCAACTCAAGAAACTTTTGGACCATTAGCTGCAATTTTTAAGTTCGAAACTGAGCAACAAGCAATTGAGATGGCCAATGCCACAGAATTTGGTTTAGCTGCTTACTGCTACACACAAGATTTAGGTCGTGCGTGGCGCATGAGTGAACAACTCGAGTACGGTATGGTTGGAATTAATAAAGGCTTGATTTCAAATGAGGTTGCACCGTTTGGTGGAATTAAACAGTCAGGTTTAGGGCGCGAAGGCTCAAAATATGGCATTGAAGATTATCTCGAAATCAAATACACCTTATTTGGAGGATTAGGCTAATGAGTAATGAAAAATTTGAAAAAGGTTTAGCGATTCGTAAACAGGTGCTTGGCGAAGCTTATGTCAATAATTCGATCAACAATGCTGATGATTTTAACTGGCACTGTTGCAAAGTTAGCGATGAGGCAGCCTTTTGTCTTATTCAAAGGCCTTACATTTCAAAAACTCTGCTTACCAGGCGCATTTCGCCCAGGGGATCACCATAATAAAATGCTGAGGCCTGGCCTTTGCGTAGTGCACGCATCACCTCAATACCTTTGATGGTGGCGTAAGCCGTCTTCATGGATTTAAATCCCAGCGTGGCGTTGATTATCCGTTTCAGTTTGCCATGATCGCATTCAATCACGTTGTTCCGGTACTTAATCTGTCGGTGTTCAACGTCAGACGGGCACCGGCCTTCGCGTTTGAGCAGAGCAAGCGCGCGACCATAGGCGGGCGCTTTATCCGTGTTGATGAATCGTGGGATCTGCCACTTCTTCACGTTGTTGAGGATTTTACCCAGAAACCGGTATGCAGCTTTGCTGTTACGACGGGAGGAGAGATAAAAATCGACAGTGCGGCCCCGGCTGTCGACGGCCCGGTACAGAT
>NZ_VPAF01000021.1:0-34668 GCF_013419345.1 Acinetobacter sp. YH12086 | reverse complement strand
CCATAGTCAATTTGATCAGTACAAGTTGGGCAATCGTGAAGAAAGTGAAAAGCTGTTTGAGCAATGGCTGGTTAAGACTGAGTTGATGATGGGTAAAAGGGATGAAGAATACTTTTAAACTCGAACCCGCAACGTTCGTCATTAAGTCATTTGAAGAAGTAGGTAAAGCAATTGCCTACATGCATAGACATCATGCGAATGCGTTAAGTGATGGCAAGCCTTTAGTTGTTCGGATCAATCAAAAAGAAGATGACCGCAGTAAAGCACAGAACCGCCTTTATTGGATGTGGATGAACCAGTGGTCCAAGCGTCAGGGCACAGATAAAGATGCAGAGCATTTGTTTTTCAAGAAGCAATTCTTAGCACGTATTTATCATCGTGATGATGTGGGTCAATATCGAAAGACGTTTGCAGCAGTCAAGGTTTTGAAAGATCAAAAGCACCCGCAATACCAGCAAGTGGCAGATGGATTGAATGAATTAATCAGCACCACAGATGCAACGGTGGATCAATTCACTGAGTACCTGAATGACATACATGCGTTTTGTAATAAACATGGGTGTTGGTTGAATACGCCTGATGATTTGATGTTTGCTTGGGAGATGAAGCGGTGAGGAGACCATATCCACCTGATAGCTTGATTAATAAAGACTGGTCTGAAGAATTTTTATTTGAACCAGCTGCAGATATCCATGATTGGCTTCAAGAAACCATCCTTAATCCAAATAGTGATTTATACAACAAAGACCACATGCATTTGATTGGTCACACAGGTATTGGTTTTTTATGGGCTGAAAGCGCATTTGAAAAACAAGGTCGTGTGGTTTTAGGTCAAGCCGAGATTGTTCAGTTTCAAGCAAGTGGCTGGAAGAAATATAGACAAGAAGCGCAATTGATTAAATGGTTTGGGTTTCTCCCGAAAGCACTAATCACACTGGATGCGCGTTACTGCTCAGACTGCTCGGATGCTTCATTCATGGCATTGGTTGAACATGAGCTTTACCACTTAAAACAAAAGATAAGTCCGAATGGTGGACCATGTTATGACAGTCATACAGGGCATGCGATATTGCAAATGCGTGGACATGATGTTGAAGAGTTCTTTGGTGTGGTACAGCGTTATGGCGGGAATGTTGATGTGCAGCGATTGGCAGAGCTTGTGAACAATGGTCCAACAATATCAAAAGCAAACATTGCCCATGCATGTGGTACGTGTTTATTGAAGTTGGCTTAATTTTTTTGCCTGCTTTGCTTTACGTAGCTTTACGGAGAGGTGGCTGTGGCAGCACTAAAAGAGCCTGTAAAAATCTTTATAGTTCAGTCTCTTGCTTGCTTTGAAACCCCTCAACAAGTAGCGGACACTGTAAAGCAAGAATTTAAAATTGAAATTAGTCGCCAGCAGGTGGCTTTATACGACCCGACAAAACACTCTGGACGGAATTTAAGTAAAAAGCTTAAAGACCTTTTTCAAAAAACAAGGACTGAATTTAGGTCTAATGTTTATGACATTCCTTTAGCCAATAAAGCTGTACGCCTTACCGAGCTACAGAAGATGTATTACGGTTGGGGTGAAAATAGATACATGAAGCAAGGCATCATTAAGCAGATCAAAGATGAAATGCACGGTCATGATGCTCAACTTTTAGATATTCAATTAAAGCAGCTTGAAATTGACAAAATCAAAAACGGCGATGGTGAGGGGGCAGATGATCCGACTCCTGTAAAAGTCACAATTCAAGTTGTAAATGCGAGTAAATCAAATGCCGAACATCAATCCGACACTGAATGTTCCGCAGGCAAACTTCCTTCAGCTGAAGAATAAATTCAGGGCCTTTGTTGCTGGTTTTGGTAGTGGTAAAACTTGGGTAGGTTGTTCAAGTCTTTGTGACAAATCTTGGGAATTTCCTAAGGTGCCATTAGGTTACTTTGCACCAACGTATCCACAGATCCGAGACATTTTCTTTCCAACCATCGATGAAGTGGCGTTTGATTGGGGTTTGAAAACCAAGATCTACGAAACAAATAAGGAAGTTGATATTTATTATGG
The DNA here is from genome assembly GCF_013419345.1 of Acinetobacter sp. YH12086. Classification (NCBI taxonomy): domain Bacteria; kingdom Pseudomonadati; phylum Pseudomonadota; class Gammaproteobacteria; order Moraxellales; family Moraxellaceae; genus Acinetobacter; species Acinetobacter sp. YH12086. Next base: position 32,621 of record NZ_VPAF01000021.1, on the reverse strand, counting down.
TCGGCAATATAGAACCACAATTATTTGCCGCTCAATGGAAAAGCCACAAACGATTGTAGGTTTTAAAATTGGTCACGCTCTGATTGATGAGCTTGATGTGATGAATAAGGATAAGGCGCAGCAGGCTTGGCGAAAAATCATTGCTCGTATGCGTTATAAACAAGCAGGTTTGATGAATGGCATTGATGTTGCAACCACGCCAGAAGGCTTTAAGTTCACTTATGAGCAGTTTGTAAAAGAAGCCAATTCAACACCCGCCAAACGTGCATTGTATGGAATGATTCAAGCGTCAACTTATGATAATGAAAAGAATCTACCTGATGACTACATCTCATCTCTTTACGAGTCGTATCCGCCTGCATTGATTTCAGCCTATTTGAAGGGACAATTCGTCAATCTAACCAGTGGTGCGGTTTACCCTGACTTTGATCGAAAACTAAATCACACAGATGAGGAAATTCAACCTAATGAGCATTTAATCATTGGGATGGACTTTAACGTCCTGAAGATGGCAGCTGTGGTTTATGTAATTCGAGATGGAAAGCCATTGGCACTGGATGAAATGGTTGGGGTGCGTGATACACCGACTATGGCCACATTGCTTATCGAGCGTTTTCCATTTCATGAAATGACAGTGATTCCAGATGCTGCAGGGCAATCAACATCATCTAAAAATAGTAGTGAATCGGATCATCAAATTTTAAGAGACAAGGGCTTTAGGGTTGAGGTTAATGGTACCAACCCTGCAATTAAGGATCGTATCAACTCAGTTAATGCCTTGATCCTAAATGGTGATGGTGAGCGTACGTTAAAGGTAAACACCAATAAGTGCCCTAGATTTACCGAAACTCTAGAGCAACAAGTTTATGACGATTTTGGGATGCCTGATAAAAAGTCAGGACTAGATCATGTGGGTGATGCTGGTGGTTACCCTTTAGTTAAACGGTTCCCAATTATTAAACCTGTCACACGCATCGATATACCAATGTTTGGATTCTAATATGAGCATTACAGCAACACATGCCGACTATGATAAGCACATTGCGACTTGGAATAAGTTGGATGATGTTTGTGGTGGTCAGGAAGTTATTAAGGCAGCAAAAGAGAAGTACCTGCCTAAGCCATCTCTGTTTAATTCAAAGAATGATCCAGATGGCTCAAATCGCTATAACGAATATTTGATGCGTTCAATTTTCCCCGGTGTGACAAGCCGTACTTTGGCGAGTCATATTGGCTTGGCTTATGGCAAATCACCAGTCTTCAATAAACCTGATGAATTGGAATACTTAGAGCGTAATGCGGATGGTGCAGGCCGTTCAATTTACCAGAGTGCTCAACGTGCAACACGTTTAATCAACCGAAACTACCGCTGCGGTGTTTATGTTGATTTTCCAAATGTTGCGCCAAGTCGCAGTAAGGCAGAGGAAAAGTCTAAAGGTGCTTTTCCGATGATCCATATTCTTAAGGCTAGTTCAATTATTGATTGGGATTACATCATTGTTGGTAACCAGAAAAAGCTAAGTTTTGTGAAGCTGCTTGAGACGGTAAAAACCCGAAATGGATTTAAGGTTGAATCCAGCGATCAGTATCGAATTTTGGCGCTTGAAGAAGTTGGTAGTGGCTTTGTTTATACAGTTCAAATTTTCACTAAAAATGAAAAAGGCGAATGGGTAGAAGGAGAGAAGTACATTCCAACTGATTACCATGGTCAGCCTTGGGATTATATTCCATTCACATTCTGCGGCGCGGTAGACAACTCAGATGAAATTGGTACAGCACCACTGTATGAGTTGGCAACAATGGAGTTGTCTTATTACACCAGTACTGCTGATGTAGAAGAATCAGCATTTATTGTTGGTCAGCCTACTTTGTGCTTTCCGAATATTACTCGAGAACAGTACGAAATGGTGAAAGAGTCAGGTGCCTCTGTCGGCAGTCGCTCTGGTATTCCTACGGATGCAAAGATGGTCCAAGCGGAAAAAAATGGACTGGCTTATGAGCGTATGAATGATAAATGGGACCAAATGAAAGAGCTTGGCGCTCGATTAATTGAAGTTGGATCCGCTAACAAGACAGCGACTCAGGCAGACAATGACAGCTCAGTTCAACATTCAGTTTTGTCACTCGTTGTGGCGAATGTATCTGAAGCCTTTACCAATGCACTGCGCTGGTGTGCCAAATTTGTGATGCCTGAACATGATCTAAAAGTGGATGAGCTGAGCTTTACGATTGCTCAGGACTTCAATAAACCAAAATATGACCCAACACGCTCAAAATTGATTTACGAAGCTTGTCTTGCAGGTGAATTACCAATGTATGTCTGGTATCACTACGAGCAGACCGGTACTTTCCCGGAAGATAAATGGGAAGACATCGTTAAGAAAATTGAAAAGCGTGAAGATGGTGGAATAGATTCACTAGATGATAAGGATTAAACATGAACATTTCAGCGCAGAAAGCCTTGGTTGATGCGCTGAGCCAACATTCAGCGTATCTCTACCGCGCATCATCTCAAGCAGTAAATGAACTTACAGCTCAGTTTAATAATCTTTCCAATAGCCAGTTAAACCGCTTAGTAGATATCTTAAACGAGCTGTCAGACTCAGAGCGAAATGCACTTAAAAGCCTAAACTTTTCGAGTAAGGCTAAATCAAGTAAAAACATTGAAGAGATTAAGACCATTCTGAATGAGTGGTTCAAATCAATTGATGTGGACTTGTTTGAGCAGTTCGATAAATCAGCATTACAGTTGGCGGTTTATGAGGCTTCATATTCTGCGAAGTTAGTTGCTGGTACTGCTGCAGTTGTTAATGCTGAAAAGATATATAAGGCCGCAAAGAAAGCACCTTTTTCAGGTGGTGCTTTGGTTGATTATCTATTTGCAGATATCGCAGCAACACTACGAAAGAAAGTTGAAAGTGCAATTCGTGATGGTATTTCACAAGGGCAGACCAATCAGCAGATTGTGCAACGAATCAAGGGGCGAAAGGCTTTAGATTATAAAGATGGCTTGCTTAAGTCGTCACGCGAATCAATTGAGCGCCAGGTCAGAACAGCTCGCAGCCATATCAGTACAGCGACTTACATTGATACCTATAAAGCCCTTGGCTATGAGTATGTCAAAGTTGTGGCTACTTTGGATGGGCGCACGTGCAAATACTGTGCATCAATTGATGGTGATGTGTTTGCTATCGATGATCCAGCGCGGCCAAGATTTCCAGTGCATCCTAATAACCGCACAACATATGTGCCGTGTAATAAGGATGGTGAGATAGCTGGATTACGGCCATTTGTTATGGATGAGCGTAAGGTTAAGGATATTCCTAAAGATGAGCGTAAGCATTTGATTGGCCAGCTGGATGCCAATACATCATTTAAAGAGTTTTTTGAACAGTCGGATGAGTTCTTTCAGCGCAATTGGCTGGGTAAGACGAAGTATGAACTTTATAAAAAAGGTGAGTACAGCATTGATAAGTTTGCCGATCCGTTGAATAAGCGTGGTTATACGTTGGAGGAGTTGAAGGTTTTAGATAAAAAAACCTTTGAATTGTTAGGTGTTTAAATATAATAGTCATCACTATTTTAACTAGGCAGATAACAACAATGAAGCTTTTCGCATTTCTATTTTGTGTAATTGTATCAAGCACCTCTTTTGCTTCAACTCAAAAAGACTTTGAACTTAAATATTACAAGTTAATGGAGCGATACATTCAAACACAATCGGACAGAAATCAAGTGATTTCTACGGAGGCAAAGAATGAGCAAGAGGATCTAGCTAGGTCCAATAAACTTAAAGCTCTAGATTGCAAAGGTTGGAAAGAGAATATTGAACTTTATGATTTTGTCTTAAGTAGATTTAAGGAGTATGAGGGAGCTTCAGAAGGTGTCCGAGCAATGGGATACACCAAAGAAAGCCTGCAAGATGAGTCTGAATGGTTGCGTGAGCAATTAAACCAACCAGAGAACAAATGCAAATAATCCAAATCATGACCCGAAAGTGCTTTCTTTAGGTCATAAGGACATCTCAAAAGCAGTAACAGAGGTTTAACTTGCAGAAAACAAACTTTAGAAATTAGAAGGTTATTGCTTTTTTGCAAGTACCCAAAAAACTAAATTCAAATAGAGCACCTCCCGAGGTGCTTTTTTTATGCCTGCTGAAAGCTGATGCGGACAGCGTAACGAGCGGATGCTCATTTTAGAAATAGGGTCGGATGACTTATGAAACTTAAAACAGTAACCGTGGATAACAAGACATATGCGGAAGTGAATGAACAGGGCTTACCAATCTATATTCATGACGATGGCAAAGAAGTAGCACATGATGCAGCCCAAACCGTAGCAACCATTTCGCGTTTGAATGGTGAAGCTAAAACAAACCGTGAACGCTATGAAAAGGCTGAATCCACGCTTAAAGCATTCGAAGGCATTGAAGATCCAGCAGCTGCTAAAAAAGCTTTAGAAACTTTGAAAAACTTCGACGATAAAAAACTGGTGGATGCTGGTGAAGTCGAAAAAATCAAACTCGAAGCAATTAAAGCCGTTGAAGATAAATATGCACCAATTGTTCAAGAGCGTGATGCATTTCAAACTCAACTGCATAACGAACTTATTGGAGGTGGTTTTGCTCGTTCTAAGTTCATTCAAGACAACATCGCTGTACCGGTAGACATGATTCAAGCCACGTTTGGTAAAAACTTCCAGATCGAAAATGGCAAGGTCGTGGCAGTTGGTGTAGACGGTCAAAAAATCTATTCACGCACTCGCCCGGGTGAAATCGCAGACTTTGATGAAGCTTTAGAAACTTTGGTTGGCGGATACCAACATAAGGATTCAATTTTAAAAGGTTCTCAAGCTGGTGGTGCGGGTTTTCAGGGGGGTGATGGAAACAAATCGGGCCCTAAATCTTTGGCTGAATGCAAAACCAAAGAAGAAAAGATTGCTTACATGAAGCAAGTGGGCGAAAAAGCATAAATTAATTTAAGGAGAGGCATATGCCTTTTGATTTACAGGTATTTAACAAGCAAACCTATGCCGCAATGACAGAAACGGTGGCACAGGACATTAATAAATTCAACGAAGCATCACAGGGTGCAATCCAATTGATCAATGAGCCTTTCGGTGGTGATTTCAACATCGAAGCATCGTTTAAAGCAATTGCCGGTATTGTGCGCCGTCGTAATGCATACGGTACAGGCACAGTTGTCGCAAAACGCTTAGAGCAGTTACTTGATGTGGCTGTAAAAGTTGCTGCAGGTACACCACCTATTGAATATGAAAAACAGCAGTATTCTTGGATTCTTCAGAACCCTGAACTTGCAGCCTTAACAATTGGTGAGCAGTTGGCCAAAGCGCGTTTAGCTGACATGCTGAATGCGGGAATTTTGGGTGCATCTACAGCAATTTCAGGAAATACCAATGCCGTGCATGGTGACGGTACTGATGCTGCATCATTCCGCTTGCTTAACAAAGGTGCTGCGAAACTTGGTGATCGTTCAAGCGCAATTCGTGCTTGGATTGTTCACTCCACAACAATGCACAACCTGTTTGATAATGCTCTGGCCAACTCAGAAAACCTGTTCCGTTATGATGGTGTGAATGTGGTTCGTGATCCGTTTGGTCGTGTGTTTGTGGTGACTGATGCCCCAGCATTGGTAGGTGATAACGCAGGTACTGCATTCTACAACTCGCTAGGCCTTGTTGAAGGCGCTGTTGTTGTGAATGACAACAATGACTTTAATGCTGAATTGGTGCCTGGCACTGGTGGTGAGAATATCAAGTACACCTACCAAGCTGAGTGGACATTCGGTGCAGGTGTGAAAGGTTACGCATGGGATACCGCTACTGGTGGCAAATCTCCAACTGATGCAGCAATTGGCACCCCAACCAACTGGGATCTAATTGCATCAAGCGTGAAAGATACAGCTGGTGTCCTAATTAAGTCTGCATAAATGAAGTGCCCCGAAAGGGGCTTTTCTTTGCCTGATTGGAAATAGAAAACATGAAACAAGAATCTAATAAACGCCTATATTTCACGGATGACTTCTCTCCCGAAAATGTGGCAAAACTTCAAGGTGAAGGTTATATCCTCCGCAAAGCTAGTGCTTATCACGAAGCTGATACTTTGGAACCGTGCTCAGAAGTGGCTGGTGATGTTCCTAAGGCTTATCTAGATCTGATTAAGCGCAATAATTCCAATATTGTCACCATTGAAGCAAAAGTTGGCATCACACCTGAATTACAACAAACCATTGATGATGCGAAAGCTGAATGTGAAAAGGTTGTTGCTGAAAATGATGAGCTGAAAGAGCAGTTGGATAAAGAGCGTGAAGCTGTCAAAAAGCTAACTGCTGAAAACTCAGAGCTAAAAGGCAAGTTGCTTATTGCTGAAAAAGCCTTAGTAGCAGCTGACGAAGAAATCAAAGCACTAAAAGCAGCAGCTAAAAAGCCAACTGCTGCGGAATTGAAAGCAGCTAAAGCCGCAGAAGAGGCGGCTAAAGTAGAACAACCAAAGGAATAACCCATGAGCTTTATTACCCAAGAACAGGCTGAGCAGATTCTAGGGGCAGACTTTGCGCCAGCTGGTGATAAAGCTCGCCTCATTAAATTAGCCAACACATGGATGCGAAACGAAGTCGGATCTATTCCTGATCCAATTGATCCAATCCTGATTGATGCTGCATGCGAAATCATCAAAGGCATTCAAGCAGGTGTGATTTACGCGGGCATAGCTCGTCAAACTACAAGTGAAAGCGTAAAAGCAGACACAGTGCAGGTCACTGAAAGTTTTGTCGAGGGTAGTGTTGAGGTATCAGAGTTCGAGCAAATTGCACGGGCTTACATTGCGTCATTAGATTTAAAGCCTAAAGGGTTTGGGTTTGAGGTGTTTCGAGCATGATTAGCACCGACTATGTACCTGAATGGTATATCACGCCTTTTGAGCATTCGAGGTACACATTAGCCCGCAATCAGATGCATATGGATCTTCTGTTTGATGATATGGGTGATTCGGATGAATTTTTATCTCTCGGCTGTCCTGCGCAAGTGGATTACTACGATGGCGGAAAACATTGCATTGTCCAACTTGGGGAAACCAAAGGTAAATCACTAATTACAATTCATGGTTTACTGTTGCATGAAGCTGTGCATATTTGGCAGCGCACAAAACACCTGATGGGTGAAAAAGAGCCAAGCATTGAATTTGAAGCATATTCAATACAGCGAATAGCTCAAGACTTGTTTGCTATGTATGAAGAGAGCGAAAGTCATGATCAAAAACAAAATTCAATCTAAAGTGGCTGCGGCATTTAATAAAAAGCTGGCTGATGCTGTGGATTCATTCACTTGTGAAAAGATAATTTACTCTGGTGAAATGGATTTCGAGACGCAGACTTACCCGATCATTGGTGATGAATCTTATTCTGGTCGTGGCGTACTGTTTGGTTCTTATTTAAAAGATATGGTTAAGCCGATTGATTATCAGGTGACAGACTGTAAGGCTACTGTGCTGCAGAATGAAGTCACTGGCTTGCCGCAGATTGGTGATGTTTGGGCTACATTAAAGGGTCGGTTCAAGATTGTGAATATTGGAGCTGATCCAACGGATAGTATTTGGGTTTGCCAGTTGCGGAAAGTTTAGATTGCAACTTTTATAAGATTTGATAACTTAAGAATCAAATTCTTGGGGTGTTAAAAAATGAATAAAAATCTTTTGTTAGCTTTAGCTGTTTTGGGCTTAGTAGGATGTGCTACTCCCTCATATAATTACACTCAAAAGAATTACAAATCTACACCTTTGAGTTTCCCAGCAGTTGGATCTACTAATACCGTTTCAGTTGGTTCCCAAATGCTTGCTCAGGGAACAATTGTTGAAAAAGATGTTCTGTATATTCCTGAAGATTTTCTTATCACTAAGCATATAGTGTTAACTTCAGGGAACTATGAGAAATTAGGTAAAAACGGTGAAATTGAAACATATTTGGGCAATAATTCATTTCTTCCTAATGGCGGATATGTGTCTTTAAAAGGGAATATAGATCCTCTATATAGGGTAATATTTGATACACATACTAAAAAAATATGTGCCAAGCCTGTCTTTGGTGCAGTCAAATGCAAAATTATTGAAAATGCTAGAATTGATAAGGTTCAAGTACCTCAAAAAGACTCTTTCCAACAAACCTTAATTTACAATGGAAAACTTGGTAATAAATTAAATATAGATTATCGAGAGTTTTCATCAGATTACGCAAGACCAGCTTTTACAGCTAGGGTTGAATATGATTTGAATGATTCAAATAAAATTGCATACAAGGGCGCAATATTGGAAATAATTGAAGCTAACAATCAAAGTATTACCTACAAAGTTGTGCAGAATTTTAATTAGTTTGAATTGTAAAGTTTGTATAGCGGATTTTGAAAGTTTAAATTAACATCCCTCTGAAATTTAGGGGGATTTATGCTCAAAGTATCTTTAAAAGAAAAGTTAAATATCGCCATTCGTAATGTTGTTTATGTATCCATATTATTCTTTTTATTTGGTGCATTTATAAAAAGTGATGGCCCTAAGTTTGATGCAAATAAATTTTATGAATTAATCAAGGATACTTTCTCATTTTGTGCTGCTTTTGTTGGTCCTGTAATTGCATATGTGCTTTTTAATGATTGGCGCCAAGAGCATCTTGAGAAAAAACTGGAAACTGACAGCGAGTCAATCTTCAAAAAATTAAATGATATTTATCTTAAACTTTTCGAAGTTCGAATGAGTATTTGTAAACAGGACACACTCAATGAAAATGAAGGCTTAGAAATTAATATGACAATGGAATTAACGACAATAGAGTTAATGAGGTGTAGGAACCATGTTCAGCTATTGAAAAATGAAGATTCTAGAACAGATAATTTTATTAAAAAAGCAAATGGCATTATTGATTCGTTAAATGAAGTAAATAATGAATTTTATGATATTCAAAATGCCTATGTAAGCTATCACCTTTTAAATAAACCATACGACTATTTGAGCCCTATGCGAACCACAACTGATAAGCTTAAGAATAATACGAATAGAATTAATGAATTAAACAAACTGTGTAAAGATTTACAAGTTAAGAATTTTCAACCCACCTAAGTGGGTTTTTTAATGGGTGAAATATGGCATGGAAAAACAAACCGAGTGATTTTGCTGCACACATGCTCAAGAATGCTGACCAACATGTAAAAAATATCGTGGGTGAAACACTTCTGCAAGTCATTGTGCGTTCCCCTGTAATGGATGGTGAATTTAGAGCATCACACAAGGTTACGCTTGATTCCCCGGATAATGCATACCAAAAAAATTATGACGAATCAGGCTCAGAAACATTAAATCATGGTCTTAAAGTAGTAGCTTCAGCTAAGTTTGGTGGCCTGGTCTATATCCAAAGTAATAGTCCGTATGGCATTCGTTTAGAAAATGGTCACTCTCAACAAGCGCCAAATGGTGTGTATGCACTCTCATTTCAGTATGTTTGTGAGAAATACAAATGATGACAAATACTCAAGCCTTGCGGGCTATTTTGGCACATGTAGGTACATTCACTGGAATGCCTAAACAAAACATCCAATTAGCAAATAATCCGCTTGTTGGTGGTAAACCTTTTGAGCCGCCTGCAAATGAGATATGGGCCAAGGTTACAGTTAAAAATGCGGGCAGTTTTATTGCAGAGATCGGATCTAAACCAAGTACACGCACTACTGGTATTGTTTATATCCAATTGTTTGCACCGTTAAATACTGGCACAGATTTAATATCACAGATGGCCGACAAGTGGGCTGAGCATATGCAGTTCCATAAAAAAGATGATTTGGAATTGCGTGAGGCTTCTATTATTGATGTAAGTACCCATGGTGAACTCTATTACCAGTACAACGTGAATATTTCGTACGTAGTGAACTAAACCCAAATTCTTATTTAGCCGTCCTTTTAGGGCGGTTTTTTTATGCCTAAATTCAGGAGACAACTATGTCAAAGGGCACTGATGTGGTAATCCACATTGCGAAAGAAGAAACACCTAATACTTTGCCTGCGGTGCCAGTGTGGCATACGTTGCGTCGAAATTCAGACTCACTCAAAAAGACGGTATCAATGACACAATCAGATGAGATTGTTGATTCGCGTTTTGAGCAAGGTTCTGTGGCAAGTTCAGCTGAAGCAACTGGTAGTATCGAATTTGAATTATCAGCTTTAAGCCAAGATATGTTTTTTGAAGGTGTTGCTGGTAATTTGTTTGTTGATTCAGGCACACCAAGCGTCTCAACTTTGGAAATTGGTGGTGACACACTACCAACATACACAATTGTTAAGCATGACAAAAAAGTCGGCTTTATCCAAGTTTTCACTGGTTGTCGAATTGGTGAGCTAACCATTCAAGGCGATACAGAAGGGAAAATCACAGGCACAGCTTCAATTAGTGCAACCGGCTATAGCAATCCAACAGCAACACCAGTAGTAAATCCTGTTGCAGCCACAGATACTCCATTTATGTCATCAATCAACGTTAATGAGTTCAAAATTAGTGGTGTGTCTACTGTGGGAACAGCATGTGCCGAGTCCTTCACTATCACCATCAATAACAATCTGACTGCTAAGCCATGTTTGGGTCACGGTAGTTTGATTCCAAACCGCTACACAGAGGGCAATGTCACCATTACTCTAAACGTGACTTTGGCACTTACAACCACATCGAAAGCTTGGATTCCTTACGTTGAATCACGTGAAACTATGACAGCTGAAATTGGCATGGAAGATTCAAAAGGTAATGCTTACGGCTTCAATTTTACGAAGCTGGAGCTTGATAATGAAGGGCTTTCAGATACCAATAAAAATGATGATCACACTATGGCGATGGAATTTCGTCATGTGAAAGAAGCGCCAACGATTACACGTACAACAGCATAACAATGGCCCCGTAAGGGGCTTCTATTTTGGAAAAAGAAAATGACCTTAGTTGTAGAAATTGAAAAAAGCAAAGAAACATCTCTTTGGAAAGAATACAAAGATGCTGAAGGTAACGTATTGGCTCGCTTCAAGATTCGTGGTGAATCTTATAAACCCTATCGTGTTGCATTAGAGCGAGCACAGAATCAGGTCGCATCTAAAGGTTATGTAGTATCTACGGCCAGTGGTGAAGATAAGCTTTATCACGAATTATTACTTGAAGCTGCTGCTTGCCACCTTATTGAAGACTGGGATGGTGTATCTTTCCGTGAAAATGGCAAAGAAACTGAGCAGCCTTGCACACCTGAAAATGCCACCAAATTATTAAACATGGGTGATGTGGGGGTAGCAATATGGGCTTTTGTGAAATTTCATGCAGAGCAAATCCAATTAGAAGCAGATGCGGTTAAAGCTGATACTTTGGGAAAGTCACAAAGCTCTACCAATGGCACGCGGGAGACGGTGGACTAACCGACTTTCAAAAGAAGATCCGCGAAAAGCAAGGGCGCAAGCTAGATGATGCGCCTGATTTTAGTTATATAGCTCACGCTATTTTGAGTGCATTCAATGTGATTGCACGGGGACGCTCATATCATCCTGTGACTATGCCGCTAGATGGTAGTCATATCAATGCGTATCTTGAGTTATATGAGTCACCGTGTGAGCTGCATATCTTTGTTGAGTGTGTCTTTGCTTTGGATAATTTGTTTTTGGATGTGGTGAGGGAGAAATCAGCGTGAGTTAGTTTCTATTTTATTATAAAACATTGACCAAAAAATGTTATATATCATGCACTTGTGTACATAAATTTACAAAATAAAATCTGGACTTTATTCACAATGCGAGTAAAAATAATCATTAGTTAAAGACCTTTCAAGGAAATGCTATGTCAGAAAAAAGCGTTACAGTTGTTGGTGTGGTTGGTGGTTTGTATTTAGCGGTATGTATTTTGATGCTTGCAGGTGGTAATGGAGTACCATTCAGCGGTGCAACACAGGATTTTGGCTCAAAAGCACGTGTTGTTACTGATGCATTTGTCGAGTCGCAGTTGAATAAGTAAAAGTATATTTTAGAAAAAGCACCCTAGGGTGCTTTTTTTATTGGGCCATTTTGAATAACTATGTCTTTAATTTCTACGAGTTTTACATTCCTCTCTGCATCAACTACAAAGCATGAGGTTTTATTGCAAACATTTGTTAGTTTGTAGGTTGAGGGCTTATTTTGTCCTTTTTCGATGAATGAAGGAAAAACTACAATTTTTTTGTTTTCTTCATCATTAAACTGGAAACTTGCATCGTGATATTTTTGAGCGGTTTGCTTACCATCTTCTTGTAGTGTCCACCCAACATAAAATATGAAGTAAAGCAAACCAGTGAAAATTAGTATGAGAAAATAAAATGCCAGAATATTAAAAAAAGTTTTATCTGAGTGATCTGGTTGATTCTCACCATAAATGTCATGTGTGATTTGCTTGATTGTCATTTTGTTTTTTTGAAGGTACATTTTCCCAAATGCCACGGATTTGCTTTTAGTAAAAGCATTTTTCTTTTTTTGCTTTTTACGAAATTCTGGGAATAGGGGTAATTGAGACTGTTGTGGTGCTAGTTTGAATCTGAATATTTTTTCTTTGAAAAATTTATAACGTAATGTCATAAAAATAAAAGCAAATACCGAACCTAAAAGTCCCAACAAAAATTCAAAGTCCTTTCTCGAATATGTTGTGATAAATAGGAATCCGAAAATAATAACGAGGAAAGTTAGTAATTTATCAGCACCAACTAATAAACCATCAATTATTGTAGTAGAAACAGTTAGATCAAAAAAACTAATAGAAACACCAAAAAACTCAGCATATCCATAGCTATACCAATAACCACACCAGAATAAAAAAGTAGTAAATATTGTAATAAGTAGGGCGATATCGATATTAAAAGAAAATTTCATGTTTTTATTAAGTAGTTAGGTTTTAGAAATTACACAACCTCGGATTGAGGCTGTAAGGGCAGATCATTGAAGGCTTGGTGGCGAAAGCTCAGTCAACCTTAACATTTAATGATTGATTAACCAAACAAGAGCATCCTTTGGGAGGTTTTCTTTTAGTTGTATATACTTTATTCAGATAATTGAGTAATTTATCACCTTTATTTAGGGGGTAATATGAAAAAATTATTAGCAATCGGTACTTTATCTTTAATTTCATCTTTGGCTTTGGCAGATAAGCCAGTTGTTCTTCATTCTGGCGAGCCGCTACCATTAGGTGTTGCTGCTGATAACACACAAAATAGAGCTACTGCAAATAATAGTTTTCCACCATCGAATGGTTATGTTTCGGCAGGTTATGCTGGATCAAAAATCGGCTCAAATGAATTTGGTGGGGATGAGCGTTTTAATGGATTCTTTTTGAATGCTGGAACATATGTTGCGCCTAAAACATCATTGTATATGGAGTACGCATTCCAAGATGCTTCAGAAATGGATTTTAGTGAAGTAGCCCTAGGTTTAAATTATAAATTTCTTGAGAATGATAAAAATTATGCATCGGTGGGAGGTGGTATTGGGTATGCTTGGCTAGATGAAAAAGCATACGACCCATATTACGATATGCACGTTTCTCTTGAGCTTAATTACTTGACGGTTCCGTTATACTTGGAAGTGGGGCACCAACTTAACCCCAATATTGAGATATTTGGGAACCTTGGTTATAAATGGTTTTTCAATCGCGACTCTGAGGCATGTATAGATGGGTTGTGTGTTTCTGGAAATAGCTCAGACTTAGATATTGACGGCATGACCTACAAAGCTGGATTACGTTATAACTTCTAAAAAGTTGGTATTTTGATTACTCATTATAAGGGGGGATAAAAATGAAAATAATAGTAGCGGTGGTTCTTGCTTTAGGTTTATCCACTGTCGCTGAAGCTGGTCGCGGAAAGCAACCTTGTTCAGGCAAGAAGGGTGGCATAAGTCATTGTCAGGGATCTAAATTTGTATGCAAAGATGGTTCGATTAGTGCATCTAAGAAAATCTGCCGATAGGTGATGTTATGGGTTTTGGATTCCGGAAAAGTTTTAAAATAGCACCAGGTGTTCGCCTTAATGTGGGTAAGAAAGGCATAAGCAGTGTATCTGTTGGTGGGAAGGGTGCGCGCGTCAGTGTAGGCAAAAAAGGCACAAGAACAACAATTAGCGCTCCAGGTACAGGATTGTCTTATTCAACATTTAAGTCGCACTCTAAAACCACTCGTAATGCTTCAAATAATACTGAACCAAATTTGGCTGTTAGTATTATTGTGGGGTTCATAATATTGATTTTCTTTATTTGGCTTGTTAGCTAAAAAGACAACCGCCCAAGTGGCGGTTTTTTTTGCTCGAGATTTGTATATAAGCCATATACAAGTGCTAATAATTCAAACCTAAGTTTTAAAGTTTTACTGTAAAGCTGACTCATTGAAGGCGCTTTTTTAACACCCAAAATTTATAGCTCGCATCTCGCGGGCTTTTTTTATGCCCGCAGGAAAGTGAAATGACCACACAAACAAGTCGCTTGGTGATTGAAATTGATTCACGCAATGCGTTGCGTAATGCGCAAGCTATTGGAAAAGAGCTTGAAAATATTGATAGAAATGGTCAATTTACCAGCAAATCAATGGATGGTGTATCGGTTGCTACTCGCCAACTTGCTGGGCACATGGCAGGACTACTAACTGTTGGTGCGGCAGTAGCAAAAATGGATGCCTATACTGGCATGCAAAATAGGTTGAAACTAGTTACAGAGTCGCAAGAGCAATTAAATCTAGCAATGAGTGATACTTTCGTTATTGCTCAAAAGTCCTACCAATCATGGGATTCTGTAATTCAGGTTTATCAGCGCTTTAGTGATAATGCGAAAACACTAAAAATTGATATGGCCAAAACAGCCGAATTAACAGAAACAGTTTCGAAAGCTGTTGCAATTTCAGGTGCAAGCACTCAAGCAGCTGAAGCAGCATTAACCCAATTTGGTCAAGCGTTGGCCTCTGGTACATTGCGTGGTGAAGAGCTCAACTCGATTCTTGAACAAACGCCAGCTTTAGCCAAAGCAATTGCTCAGGGTATGGGTATTACAGTCGGGCAACTCCGCTCTGTGGCTGCTGAAGGTAAAATTACTGGTGAAGTTCTCGTTGATGCCTTAGCAAAATCAAAAGAATCAGTAGATGAATTATTTGCTAAAACCGATATTACGATTGGGCAATCTATTCAATTGTTGAGCAATGAAGTCACCAAATTTACAGGTGAAGCAGGTAAGGCTTCGGGTGCTGCAACCACGTTAGCTAGTGGTATTCAAGTATTGGCTAATAATCTTGATGATATTGCAGGTGTTGCAATGATTGGTGGCGCAGCATTGCTAACCAAGACCATTCTTACTCAAACAGTAGCCATTCGCGGAACAATCTCCGCTACTCTGGAGCGTCGCGCAGCCGATACAGCAGCCCTTCAATCTCAGATTCAACTAGCAGCGGTGGAGGTGCAGCGTACTCGTCAAGTAGCAGCATTAGCACTTACTGAGATCAATCTAGCTCGCCAAGAGCTTAATAGCGCCACAACGCGCCAGGCACGTGCAGCCGCAACTATGCGCCTTACTCAGGCTGAAGTTGCATACAATATTGCAACCAAACAAAGCACTGCTGCTGTAGTGACTCAAACTGCTGCTGAAAATGCTTTAAATGCCAGTCGATCACGCGGGTCAATGCTGCTTGGCTTGGTTGGTGGCCCAATTGGTGCAATCACAATTGGTGTGGCAGCATTAACCGCAGGCTATATGTATTTGCAAAAACGTACAGCGGAAGCAAGTGAAAAACTTGAAGAACAAGGGCGAGTTGCTGAAAAAACCAAAGAGGAGCTTTTGGCACTCAAAGGGGTTCAACTTGATGTGGCAAAAGATGACTTAGCTGCATCATTTGAAGATCAGAACGACAAATTGAATAAGTTGAACTTGTCATTTAACGGCTTTATCCGCACTGTTAAAAATGCGAATGCGGGAAATAAAGAAGTTCGTGAAATCTCAGATCAGGTGCACAAGGGATTAATGTCACAAGCTGATGCTATCGAAAGACTGAACAAGCTAAAACTATTAACACCAGAGCAAAAGTCCCAAGGCTTGGATCTAATCAAGAGTTATGAAGAAGCTAGAATCAAGGCTCAGCAAAATGCAGATGCTCAAAAAACTTTAGGCCAGCAAGTGTCTTTGGCTGGAAACGCCGCCTCTAATGCCGTTGGTAAAGTAAACGATAATACCAACGCTATGTATAACAATGCTGATGCAGCGAACGCAGCAGCAGATGCACAGTCCAAGTACATTTCAAACCTACAGAAGGGTGCCGCACAGACCATTATGACCAACAAGCTAATTGCTAAAGGTTGGAATATTGAGCGTGCAAAAATGGCATCACAAGCAGCCTTTGAAAATGGAGGGAAGGTTTCAGCAAAAGATATTCAAATTATTGATATGAATATCGCGGTAAATAAGAAACTGCAAGCCTCAGAGGATGCAATTGCCAATGCTAAAAGAGGATCATCTAAAGCATCGAGAGCAGCTTTATCACAGCAAAAGAAAGATGCTAAAGAAGCGGATCGCTTAAAAGAGGAACAGTATAACTTACGAGAGAGAATTGCTTACGATTATAAGGATCGAATTCTAAAAATCGAAAAGGATTTAGAGAATGAAATCGCCGAGATTCAGAAGGCAAATTTCCACCCTAAAGACACTGCAGGATATATCGAGAATGCTAAACATAGAGCTGATCTAGAAAAACGACTCTATGTTGCACAACTCACTGAAGATGTGAGTTCATGGCGATTATCAGAAGAGCGTAAGCTTGAATTAAAGAAAAATGTAAATGATTTGATGATTAAACTTGATGCAGATATGAATGATGATTTTAAAAATCAAGCACTCCAATCTGCAGAAGATCAATACCAACACGAACTCGGTCTTATCAAACTTGCCAAAGAGCAGCGGATTTTTCAAATGCAGCAAGGCTTGATGAATGCAAATGCGCAGTCGGAACGCTATTGGGAGCTTGAGCGTCAACGGATTATGTTGAATGTGCAGGATCTCGAAGAGCGCAATCGACAGCTTGAGATTGCGCGTGAACTACAAGCTAAGGAGAAATTTGACAACCTTGGCGGTGCAGTAAAAGAGTGGGGTCGCATTGAATCCGAGATGGGTGGTACAAGTGAGCAATGGCAATTACAGCAAGAAGATGAGGCAAGAGCCAAATCTTCAGAAGCCTTGCTTCTTGCAGAGCTTGATTTAGCTAACACGGCAGAGCAGCGCGAAGCAATTTGGCAAGCACATCATGACCGAATGGCGGAAATTGAGCAAAACTACCGCATGTCATCTATGCAAC
Organism: Acinetobacter sp. YH12086; assembly: GCF_013419345.1. Classification (NCBI taxonomy): domain Bacteria; kingdom Pseudomonadati; phylum Pseudomonadota; class Gammaproteobacteria; order Moraxellales; family Moraxellaceae; genus Acinetobacter; species Acinetobacter sp. YH12086. The sequence goes on along the minus strand of NZ_VPAF01000021.1, from coordinate 15,264 downwards.
TTCAAATGGGCTATGCAGGAAATATTGTTGACTCCATGGCTAGCATGATGAAGTCCATGGGAGGCGAACAATCGAGCGGCTATCGTGTTATGTATGCTGCATCGAGAGTTTTTACAGCTGCAAATGCAACACTCGCTTTAATTGAAAACGTTTCAAATGCTTCAAAAATTGGATTTCCATACAATATTCCATTAATTGCAGGTGCTTTTGCTCAGGGTGCAACTATTGCATCAATGTTAAGTGATGCGCCTCAAGGCTTCGCAACTGGTGGTCTAATTCGTGGTCCCGGCACAGGAACAAGCGACAGCATTCCAATCATGGCCTCAGATAAAGAGTTTATGGTTCGTGCTGCTGCTGTTAAGAGTATAGGGGTAGATAATCTTAACTATATAAATGAGTATGGTGAGTTGCCGAAAGACACTTATCGTGTTGGCATGGGTACTGTGGATGCGATTAATTCTGATCGGGGTTCTGTTGATGTTGTGGTTCAACCCCAGATCAATATCAATGTGCCGCCAGGTTATACAGCAAAGCAAAATGTCGGTGTTGACGGTACTGTGACGATTGATGTTGTACGTCAAGAAATTGCAGGGGCATTTAACAGTGTACGCCGTTCCAACAGTACTGAAAGCCGTATATTCCAAGACACCTTTGGTTTAAGCCCTTCGCGATAGGAAAAAACATGGATCAATTTATGCTTTGTCCTCTACTGGAGGGGTATAGCTTCACGCCGGGTAATAATGTGCGTGAACAAAAAACAGAGGGAGGTATGCCTCGGCAAGTGATTAAATTTGTTGGGGCAATTCATTCAGTTTCTGCCGCTGTGTACTTGAAAGACCCTCGAGAACGTCAATATTTCTGGGCATTCTGGCGGATCAATCAGACTAGTATTTGGCGATGGAATCTGACTTTGGATAACGGAATTAAAGAAGATTGCCTGTGTCAATTCTCAGCTGAAAGCGTGCCACAAGAAAATATGGTGGGCAATATTGGGCGGCAAGTGATTATCAATATTTATGTTGTACCAATTAAACGCGATCCAGCTTTTGATCGAACAATCATAGATTTGTGGCAATCGGGATTAATCAATAATTTGAGTGATATTGAGAAAATTCCGAATGTCTGGTTGCCCGATGCTGTGGGGGTTTAAATGGAAATTACTGCTGAAATGTCGTCCTTGCTGGATCAGTCTGCTGGGCCGACAGGGTTGATCGAATGCATTGAAATTTCACATTCGAAATGGCCGTCTGTTTTGCGTTATGTCATTAACTCTAGCGAGCCGATGGTCTTGACACATGAAAATGGCCAAGCATTTGGATACGTCTATGCTCCGATCAGCATTACCCGTTCTTCAGAAGAAGATACGCTTGAGCAAGAGATTAGTTTCAGTCTGGGCGATGTTGGTGAAACAGTTCCTGTACTAATCGACCTGATTATTCACGATGAAGAAATTGAGTTGCCGCTGGTGTCATACAGAGCCTATTTGATCGGTCAGTATGATTCACCGATCTTTGTTGCGCGTGATCTTGAACTTGAAAATGTGACGCGGGATTGGAAAGGCACGCAAGGCGATTCCAAAGCACCAGGGTTAAATGATTCAGGAAATGGCGAGGTGTATTCCGCATCGACTGACCCGAGTTTAATAGGATTTTACTGATGATTAATCGCTTATTTCACTGTGAATACAATCCGCAGAACTATCACTGTGTTCATTTTGTGATTGAAGCAGCACGAGTGCTCTACGGAAAAGATTACTCTGCAAGTTTTATCGGCCTGACGGGTTCGCTGAATGAAACAGTGAAGACTTCACGTTCAACAATCATCAGGAATAAGCGGATAGATCGGCCCATTGAGGGTTGTATCGTCCTGATGTCATATCACAACGAAAGCTCGCATGTCGGGCTTTTTTATCGCCAGCGGATTTTTCATTTAACAGAAAAAGGCGTGCAACGAATCACGTTAGAACAAGCAAAACCATTATTCAAAAGGATGCGTTTTTATGAGCCAAATCTGCATCATTAAGAATGCTTTGGATCACACCGAGCAAGAGGTTGTGCAATCTGAAAATGCATTAAAAACCTTTTTAGATGTTAGATCAAAGCACCCACATGCGCGGATATATCGCGGAAATCCATGTCCTGAAAGTGACATCACACCGACTCAACAGGACAAAGCTAGTATTGCGCGGCTACTCGAAACAAATGAAGATCTAACAATTGTTTGTCATCCAGGAGATATCATCTCTGCGGTGAACTATGCTGTAGCTAAAATATTTGGTGAAGCGGTTCAGTACTTCGTCAAAACGCCTAAATTTGATAAAGGCACATCTTCTGGATCAAGCAATAACAATTTATCCAATCCTGAAAACAAACAGCGTATTAAAGAGCGTATTCCCTACATTATTGGCCGTGTTAAGGCGATTCCCGACCTTATTGCACCGGCACTTCGGTATTTTAAGGAAGGCATTGAGGTTGAAGAGCTGTTGATGTGCTTGTGTGAAAATCCCGTACAAGTATCAAACTTCAAGGAAGGTGATACACCAGTTGCTGAAATACCTGGTAAATCTGTCACTGCATATGACTTAAATCAGTCCATTATTGGTGCTGAAAACATTTACAAAATTGGTGATAGCTTTACCGATGCACCAGTTGTAGCCAAACAAAATAGCTCAGTGAATGGTCAGACTTTGCTACCACCAAACAGCACCCGTTTTGAACGCTCAGATGTATATTTTGTTTACCCAAACCAAATCAAAACGCTTAATAATACGTCTGATTTTGAAAAGTTTGTTGTGAATGAATTGGTGACAATTGAAGGGGCGAATTTTGGTATTGCAGATTTAGCCATCACCGGCTCAGTCAATATTAATTATCTGACCCAAACACTTGAAATTAGCTCGAATCAAACTGCAGTTAATTTTCAGGATTTTCGCAAGATCAATATCACCGCCATGCTGATCGTGGACCCAATTAACGGGCAGCTTGATCTGGCTGGCCTATATGATGTTGAAAGTATTTCGTATAGCGCGGGCGTGTATTCAATCAAGCTGTTGAATGCCACCAGTACTAATACAAATTTTGCCAATTTAACTGAAAATGCAGTAACGAATTTGAGCGCAAATTTAACGGCCAATACTGCCAACATCTTTTTAGATGGCACGTACACGATCACGGGTATTGATAAAGCCAACCGCTTGATGACACTTGCGACACCGAGCACAACAAATCCGGATTGGAATAAATTAGCTGATCTGGCGGGGCAGCAAACCCCGACAACACGTATTAAATTACGCGGCAATCAGGAGAATTATATTGGCTGGTTTACGATTGATTCACCTCAGGCGAAAGGGTTGTTGTTAAACTTTAGAGCAGGTAATGGCATCTATCAGGGCTCGTCTGCAAAAACAGTCAGCATTGAAGCTGAGTATCAGCAAGTCGTGAATAACGTGCCAACCGGGCAGATCTATCGCAAAAGTTTAACTTTAACCGGTAAGGCAAATAATCGTGATGCTGTGGGTGCGTCGATGTGGATTGATTTACCATTCAGTGGTGCTGTTCGGTTTCGTGCACGTCGGACTAACGATAATGGAGATGCGGCAGATTTAATGGATGAAACTAAATTTTATCAAGCCTATGCATATCATTATCTTGAAAAGTTGGTTTATCCAAATCGTATTATTGTGCGTGCAAGAACAGTGGCTACAGCGAATGCAACAAGTCAAGATTCACGGCAATTGAACTGTATTGCTGAGAGCTTAGTTTATTCATATCGTGGTGGGGTTAAATCTGCTGAACGTATTGCTTCACGCAATATTGCAGATACCACGATTGATTTGGCTCTGCATCCGAAAATCGGGCGGCAATTTGAATCTGAAATTGATTTTGATCGTATTTATCAGGTCGTGGATGATCTGTATGCGTATTTCGGATCTGAACGTATGACTGAATTTAATTATACGCTTGATAACACAAACACTTCGTTTGAAGAGATTATGCGCATGATTTCAGCAGTCACGTGTACGCATGATCGTCGTGTAAATCGAAAGATTTATTATGATCTGGAAAGTGCCGAAAATGAGCCGCTAATACTGTTCAATCATCGCAACAAGAAACCTGAAACTGAGGTCCGTTCTCATAACTTTCGTGTTGAAAATCGGCATGACGGCGTAGAGCTGACGTATATCGATTCAGATGAAGGCTGGATTGAAAAGACGCTAAAAATTCCAAATGAAGCGATCAACAATCCGAAGAAAATCGAAGGCACTGGCATTGTTTACAAGCAGCAAGCGCATATTGTCGCTTGGCGGGCGTGGAATAAGCTCAAGTTTAGTCGTGTGACTGCGCGCTTCACCGCGTACTGTGAGAGTGACTTAGCATTTCGTGGTGACTGTATTTTAAATACAGATGATACTCGGCTTGGAAATTGCACCAGCGGCGAAATATTAAATTGGAATAATCTTTCAATTGAGGTTTCACAGCCTTTTGTCTTGTTGCCAGATCAGCAATATGTGATTCATTTGCAGCTCAAAAGCGGGGCGATTGATGTGATGAAAATCACTCAGGGTGAAGACGAGTTACACTTTGTGCTTGAACGTCCACCGATGGAATCTTTGGTCACGGCAGGGCAGGTCAAAACAGTGTATTCAGTCACGACTGATGATAGACAGAATGAACAGAAGTTTCTTGTATCAAGCAAGAAGCCGATTGATGTGTTTGAAAATGAAGTAAGCGCAATCAATTTTGATGAGCGCTATTACCGAAATGATAAAGACATCATAAACAATTTGATTTAAATAAATTTCAACTTATGCCCGCTTAATTGCGGGCTTTTTTATGGAATAGAGATATGGCCGATATATTAAGTAAGTCAGATTTCGATGCAATAAAGCGCGATATTGAAGATGCAGGAAAGACTGTAAATACAGATGCGGTTATTGATCCGCGCTACGGCGATCGGTACAAATCTTTTCCGATGCTTTCGCGCTTATTTCAAGCAATGTTGGATCAGGGTCTTTTAGACTTAGATGAGCTTAATCAGGTTATTCAGATTGCTGCTGCGGCTGGAGCGGGGGCGAATGGCTGGACTGATTTATTGATTCAGACGGCGAATGGCGGTACTCAGCGAGAGATAAATGAGAATCAAAATGAGCGAAAAAGCGTGAAGCTTTGGTCTACAGGGCTAGTAGATGCTTTATCAAAATATAACCCCGTTGATTTTGATGAAAATGAAAATATTAGTGCGCCTGTTGTCTTAACGTCAGGTCAAAGTATAACCTCGAATAGTCATGAATTAAATCAAACAAGTCAAACGACGATTGTGGTTGAGTCGGAATACGCAGCATCGGACACTATTATAGACGGCTTGCTAATCATGCAAGATAAAACTGGACCTATATCGGGCGGCACAAATAACAATCATGCGTCTATTAAATATCGGGGCGGTTTGCGAAACACTGTTAAAAACGTAGTGATTAACGGACAGCTAGGTATTAGCTTTGGTATGGGTGAAATTGGCGCTTCTGATAGACGTAGCAAGTACAATCATGCTGAGAATATAGTAATACTTAATGCACACATGGGAGTGGAGCATATCGGCGCCTCTTATAACAACACAAGAGGCATTGTTATTGCGCCCACAGAGTTCAAGGGAATATTTCATGGTATTCGTCTGACTGGTTACGATCAAATTGAAAACCCTGCTGAAACAGCACATGCTCCTTGTCATGGAAATACTGGTTCAGATTACTTTGTTAAGAATATGTCTAATGGCATCTCCGCCCAAAATAGTGCGAAATACAATAGCTACGATCGTATTTTCATTACCGAATGTGATAGAGCAGTTCAGCTTGTACAAGGTACTGTTGTTGGAAACAATCCAACAATGAATCACTTTAATGTGGTAGGTGAAAAAGTTGGGCAAGCTATTGTTAATCAGGGCGGTAATCATAATGACTTTGAAATTTTAATTGATGGTGGTTCTTTCACAGATCAAGGCATTCAAGAACTTACGGGATACAGCGGTAAGGGTTTTAACCGCTACAGAGGTATCATTAAGAATAGTGCTAAAACAGGCGCACAATTTCGTTACTCACACAACCTTTACGCCCTGCAAGTTAGTTCAGCAAATGGTAACGGATTAAATATCAACGGCAGTTATGGTGGCGGGTCATTGATCATCAACGGTGCGAATGGTACTGGGGTATCATTAGCGGGGAATTACAATAACTTGCAAGTTGTTGCTACTGAGTGCATCACAGCACTAGCAGTTTCAGGAACAGGGAATATTATCAATCTACAGACTGATGGTAATGTTCTTGTTTCAGGAGCAGGAAATACAGTTATTGGTAGAATTGGTGGGAATTTAACAGTAACAAGTAACGATAATAAGTTTATTGGTGATGTGGTTGGTGCTGTTACAAGAACAGGCACAACAGGAGTGGATTTTACTGGGCTTAAAGGATGGTCTGGCAATGTAGTATTACCTGAGCAAACAACCGATGACGCAGGTAGGATAACTGTTGTTGTACCTAAACACACTAGCGCACAGATTAGAACTATATATGCAACCATACCAACAAACACAAGCGAGTGGCTACTGAAAGTAATTAGTATTTCTGGGGCTAATGTTGTTTTTGAGTTGCAAAACAATTCAGGCAATGCAGTACCGAGCACAGCTGTAGCTTTTAATTATGCTTATAGTTGTTCATAAAAAAAGGAGCTTATGCTCCTTTTTTTATGTTGCCCAGAAGAACCAAAGCATTAATGTGTATATCGCATACCCCAAAATCAACAGTTGTTTTTCTCTTGATTTGAGCTGCAAAAGTGCGATGATAATGATCGGGAAACACGCGGCTAAGAAGCGTGATGAGTAACCCGAGAAGAACACATTAAAAAACACCATTCCCAAAATAATTAAGCTGATGTAAAAGAAAGCGTTTCTTTCAAGCTTTTCTGTATATGCTTTAATTGCCAAATAAACAAAGTAAATTACCCAGAAGCTCATGTAAAGAACTGGTGAAGACATGTCTTCATATTCTGCTCGTCGGTCTCCGAGTTGACCTAAAATTTGTGACATAAGAGGGCCGGTGACAATCGCAAGTACTAAGCCAACCATTATCGCGACTGTATTTTTAAACATAAAATTGAGTTTTTCCCATTGCTCCAACTTTGTAGCAATAAGAAAAACACCAATAAAAATTACGGCCGACGTATGAAAAAAAGGTGTTGAAAGAAGAATTGGAATATATAAAATATTTTTTCGCTTATAAAGTATATAAGCTAAATACACTAAAGACATAGTGAATGCTAAACGCATTTGCGAGAAGCAAAAGTCTATAAAGACCGGGTTTATTAGAAATAAAAAACCATAATATTTTGTTCTTGTTATGACTAGAAATATAGAAAAAAACATGATCAATGAACTAACAATCATGAAAATATGACTAGAATTTAGACCATTTTCTGTTGCTATATAAAGTAGCTCATGCCAGCCCCACTCAAAACTTATTTTTGAAAGTAGGGTGTCATAATCGAACCACAGGGTTTTATTAACAGTGTGATCTATATAGCTTACATAGTTTGCTCTATCGACATATTCTGAGCTTCGGAGTGTGTCCCAAGGAATGAGCACAATTATGAAAGTCGCGAATAGTGCTAAAAAAAAGCTATATGCACTTTTCTTTTTGATTACAAAGTTCATCTTAAGTTAAATGCCCAGAATTATTTTAGAGAGATACTTGAGTTTCTAAGATGCCCATTGCATCCTTTCGAGTTTGATATATTCGTTGCGCCAACGATATCAACTTTAATGCTGTTATTGCTCCATGCATTGAAGCAATTTCCTGATGAATTAGACTGTATGGACATAGTACCTATTGCTTTTTTATTTATTGCACCAAGCAATAGGCCATGCCCAGAGTTAGCATCTTGATGGTTCTCAATGGTAATTGATAAAGGTTTTGTTGAATTATCATATCTGCTCAGACCGATCTGGATGCCTGAACCCTGATTGCCTGATGTTTTAATATTCTTCAAAACAATATTTTTTAATATCATTGACCCGTTGTTTGGCTCGATATCAATGCCACTTGCTGGCATAGCACCACTTGTATTTGTTGCAGTAATATTGGATGCAAGCAGCTTATTGACTGAGATAATTGAAATACCTTGACGCCTATTATCGTTCATCCTGATGTTCTTTAGGCTGATGTTATACGTTGAGTTTTTTCCGTTTGTACCTATATAAATAGCATCACCCCACATCTTATCAATGTTCATGTTTGAGATAGATATATTTTGAGAGTCTCTTATTTCGATACCCATACCCCATTCACCAGTTTTATCTAGGTGAGTATATTTATCTCCTGTTAAAGAGCCGCCAGAGATCTTTACGTTCTTCACATTTTTAACCTGAAAAACACGGTAGCTTCCATTTTTGGTGGGAATAACGGCAAGCTTGGTCTGTGGGGTTAATCTAATTTCAGTTCCATCTTTTGGGGTGATTGATTTGTTGGCATCAATTTTGTAAGTGCCAGCAGGTATCGATACTACTTTTTGATGTTTAATGAGTTGATTTACATAAGATGTAATATCAGTGTTTTCAATAAATTTGGCCCATGCACTAGATGTAAAGCTACAAGCCGCAACCCAAAATAAAATTTTCAACTTCATTGATTTTTCTTCTTAGAGGAGCCCATTCCAAACTTTAAGCTGATTAAGCCTAGTGCTGAATAGATTGCTGCCATAACTACAAAGTGGCCAATATCAATAGGGTTATTCAGTTTTAACTCAACGTAGTAGGCAATTGATACGGATACAAAGATAGTAATAATTTGGGGAATGTTTTTTTTCAAACGATCTAAGAATTTGCTGATTGACATGTTGCTGAGCTTATTTTGAATTGACAATATTGTAAGGTAGAGTTTATTGCTTAGCAAATTACATCTTGTTTAAGCTTAGGTATTGTTAACAGCTTTTAGTTCTTCTATGTCATTAATGATTATGGTCTCATTACAATAAGAGATCGACTTACAAGACTCAAATTTTTTACTTTTTGTATTGAAAATCAATTGACATCCTGAATTAAATGATAATTTTTTTGTCATAATTTCAATTTTACAATCTGTAAACTTTCTTATAACTGATATGTATTCCGTAAATGCTGGTCTAGGTAGGAATATCTTTTCGCCAGTTTCGAGATTGAGGAGATAATTTGGACGATGGGAGAAATCAGTTCCAGCCCAGGTTTCATCATTAAGAGTGATTATTGCTGTAAATCCTGCTAATTTACTCATCACTCTTTTCACGATAGTGCATTCAGTAGAATTTATTTTTACAATATCTAGATATTTGGCAGTATCCCCCACAGTTACATAGTAAAAATCATCACTTATGTGATGGATACAATGGATATGATAGACTAGTGAATCATTTTGATAGGGTTGGTAAAGATGAATAACAGTATTTTCAATATATGCGATTCTTGACCCAGGATTGTCATACTCTCCGAGAACAAATTTATCATCACTTACCATTGAAATAGTTTCTTCCCTACTATTAATTAAAATATTTTGTATGTTCACTTGAAAAGTATTAAAAGATTTCTTGATAGGCTCAATTATATTCTCTTGTTGACAAGGACTGGGTCTATAAAATAAAAAACAGAAAAGGCCATATACAGCCTCATGAACCCTTTTCTCTCTAATACACCCGATTATTAAACCTAAAACCTTAAAGTTTATGGCTCTAATTTTAAAATTTTCTGAATAACTTGTAATTCCTTTATTTTTTATACTTTTCAAAATTTCACCCTTAACCGTAGATTTAATGAAATAGTAACTTCTTATCTACTAAAGATTAACCCAAATTTAAGAATCTTTTTACCCAACAAACCACCACTAACCCTGATCTTTAATTAGATCAGGGTTTTTTAATGTCAATAATTAGGGGAATTTAATGGACGACTTTTCTAAACAAGTCGCTGAATCAGTAAGCCCTTTTTATACAGCCATTGCATCGTTTGTGATGGCTTTTTTAATGGCTTTATTTCGTACCGCTAAGAAACGAGGGCAGGCCGATTGGCTTGAAGCGTTTATGTGTGGATTTTTCGCCGTGGGTTTTTGGTCACTGACGACATGGCTTGGCTTTCCTGAAATCATTTCAGTGGGCTTCGCATCAGTAGTTGGCTACAAAGGCACACATTTCGTAAGTAAGAAAATAGACAGGATTGAAAATGAAACTAATCGATAACTGGAAGCAGGCCTGGAAACTCAAGTCAGTACAGGTAGGCGCAGTAAGCGCCTTTTTTTATGCCTTGATTTTATTCTCAGAGCAGTTCTTAAATGTATGGAATCTGATTCCACAGGATCTTAAAAACAAGATTCCTGAAAATATTGCCGAATGGGTCGGCATGTTTGTTGGTGTGGCCATGGTGCTTGCACGCCTGAAAAAGCAACCCGAACTACACGATGTAAATCAATTTGTGACGATTACTGCAGGGCATAGCAATGCAGATCCGGGTGCAGTTAATGGCAAATATAAAGAAGCTGAATTGGTGCGACAATTCCGAAATGCTGTAGCACATTATCTTGCAGCAGCAGGCCTGTCTTATAAGACCGATGGCGCAGGTACAATCAACCTCCCTTTAACCAATGCAATTGCTTTAGCAAAAGGTGCATCGATCGCAATTGAATTCCATATGAATGCCTCTGCAAACAGTCAAGCTAATGGAATTGAGATAATCGCCCTCCCCAAAGATAAGATCTTGGCTCAAAAATTATCTAAAGCTGTGGCCGATGTATTTGGATCTCGATTGCGTGGACAGGATGGTTGGATTGATCAATCACAGTCAGCCCGTGGACGGCTTGGATTTATCAATGCTGGCGGTTTAATTGTTGAGCTTGGCTTTATTTCAAATGATGCAGAACTCGCTGCATTTAACTCAAAGTATTGGTCCGCAGCAAAAGCTGTAGCGCAAGTAATTATTGAACATGAAAAAGCCCTCAAGTGAGGGCTTTTATTAATTTACTAATAATAGATTTTTAGTTAAGAAATTAATCTAGAGTTATATGTTTCAGAGGATTACCAAACTGCTTCAAATACTCAACGCCCAATTGTCGCGAACCCCGATCATTAATATGATTGTCATCTTTCCAGCGATATAAAGGCACATTATTTAGCATGATTTTACATACCTGCTGATCACAAATAACCTTGGTCGGATCAATAATTTTCAATTGAGGGTATTTGGTCTTAGCCTCAGCCACAATCTGATTAAATGGCTTTAGGTGCTTTTCATAACTTGCTTTCGAAACCGTACATTGAGCATGTCGATTTAGAATCTCATTACGGATATTACAATCGGAAGAAATACCACCCCATTTCAGGCGCGGCACATCATTCAATAGAACTACCTGATCGCTGGACTGATGAGCAATTTCTAACGCTTTTAGCAAGCCTTCTCTAAAGATTTCTTCGCTACTTTGATGAATACCATCTTTGAGCTTGAATTCATTACCAAAATATGGGGCATAGGAGCCAGCCATAATAATCATTGGATAATGCGTATTTTTGAGATGAGCTGTAATGGCATCATTGCGTTCTTCGAACCCAGCAAACTCCTCCCAGTGGTTCTTCTTAAAAATAAACTTCTTCACTTCAGGTAGATAGAATGTTGAGCTTTGGGTGATGTCATAGCCTCGAAGACTAGCATCTTTTGCCCATTCATCTAGCATCGCTGTATAAGCATTGGCATGAGAATCACCAATTAATAAGAAATCAATTTCTTCTTTAGGTTGCCCCAATACACAAACCTTTGGATCGGATAAGACTTTGGAGTCTCCAGTATCGATACATTTTTTTCGGATCAGATGTGCATAAGAATGCAATGCTTCCTGTTTGGCCTGAACCGACGGTGGGAACCGATCTGGAAAGCCGTCATTGCTCTTAACAGTCAAGGCAACGGTAATAAAAACGATTGCAGGAACCAAGAAACCTAAAATAATCACCTTGTAATTTTTTGCCATCACAAATCGTTTTAGGGGTTTTTCTGCCAATGCATAAGTTAAATATGCCAAAAACAGAGACAGCAGAACAATGATGATCTGATATTCAAGATTTAATGGCAGCATATAAATGCCGAATAAAACGATAATTGGCCAATGCCACAAATACAGCGGATAAGAAATTTTTCCAATCCACGTGCTTAGACGATTACTCAATAATAGATTACTAGAAGGTACAGATTGTCCTAAATAGATCACAAGGGCTGTTGCCAAACATGGAATTAGTGCCATAAGACCAGGAAATGGAGTGTGCTTGTCAAAATAAATCGCTGCTATAAATAGAACAATAACCCCAACCCAAACTAGCCCTTGCAGTAGTTTTTTTGGTAGTTTTAGTTGTGGTAAACAAGTAATCAATGCACCCAGTAGCAACTCAAAAGCACGTACTGGCATGCTGTAATAAGCTTTGGCAGGATTTTGAGTCAGCCTTAGCTGAGCATATGCCAGGAGAACAACGATAAATATAGTGATCATTAACCAAAGATATTTACGTGATGACTTGGCAAAAAATATCCATAATAGTAAAGGCCAGAAAATATAAAACTGTTCCTCTACACCCAGTGACCATAAATGTAGCAGCGGCACATTTTCTACGTTAGGGCTAAAGTAATCCCCAACTTCTTTACGCATATAAATATTCGCAAGAAGTAAAGTGGCATATATGACACTCTCAAAGTATTCAGTCAGTTCACCGGGTAGCATCACCTGCCAGGCAACAACACTGACAACTGCGAGTACAGTAAAATAAGCAGGTGCCAAACGAACCACACGTTTTTTATAAAATCGTGCAATTGAGAATTGTTGAGATTGGATTTCGCGTGTCAAAATAATGGTGATGAGATAGCCTGAAATGACAAAGAAGATGTCTACCCCAATATAACCGCCAGAAAATAGTGACCAGCCCAAATGATTGAAAATGACAAGTAATACCGCAATAGCACGAAGGCCATCGATATCTGGTCTGTAGGCAATACTCATAAAAATAATGGAAGAGAGAAAATAATGTATTTTATTCTTTTAACACTGTGGATTGTATAATTTATATTTTTAAATTAGAAATCTTTTCCTTCTTGAAAATGCTTCGTCTTTAAGTTATGTGCATTATTTAGAGGTAGGTCTATGTTTTAGAGATCAATAAGTGCTTTCTAAACGCATGTAAAAAAGATGATATAATCAGTACGGACAAACGGTTAATAGCTGTGGATAACTTTGCATTTACTCCAAATTTACGCCATTTAACTCTAAATATATAATTTAAATAGTATTTACATACTTTGACATTGTAGAGGTCAGCAGTTCGAGTCTGCTTATACCTACCAAGATTATGAATTAGTATGAAGTAATATTACTTTATATTAAATAAAATCCCCAAAATTCAATGTTTTGGGGATTTTTTATTGCTGTTTATAACGATATAACACGCTATACATAACTGGTGAACTTGTATCACTGCATGTATCATTAATAAAAATCGAACTGATGATACAAAATAGATCAAAAGAACAAAAAAAGGAGAACATATAGATGAAAAGAACAGAAATTAAAAAGAGACCACTCTCTGACACAACTTTAGCTAATCTAGAGCCTGAAAATGGTGATTACAGAGTCAAAGACAGTGGTAGTTTATATTTCTTTGTGAAAAAAGATGGAAGTAAATATTGGCAATATCGTTGTAAGGATGAGTTAGGTAAAGATGGATATAAGGGGTTAGGTAGTTATCGTAATGTTAGTGGGCAGTATGCTAGAAAAAAAGCTAAAGAATTAGAATTGAAGGAAGCAAATGGTGAGGTAGTTAGATTTAGTAAGTATCATAAAAAACATATTGATAGTAAAAAAAACTTAACATTTGAAGTTATTATTATTGATTGGCTTGATACCAAAAAAACTACTTGGGGTGAGAAAACATTTACTAAAGCTAGAGATTCGATCCAAAAACATGTGATAAAGGAATTTGGTCATAGAGACTGCATATCAATTAAAAAGAAAGAATGGTTTGACTTCTTTCAAAGTTTGAGAACAGTTAATAAAATTAATAATCAAGTTGATAAGCTAATCTCATATTGTACAAATGCCTATGATTTAGCAATTGTAAAGGGACTAATTGAGGATAATCCTTTAGTGAGAATTTCCAAACATATAGCTCATTATACTCAAGGAAATATGAGTCATGTTGAATTACATGAATTACCTGAACTTATTAATAAAGTAAGAAATTATCCAAGTAGAACAATGATAATAGGGATTGAACTAGCAATTTTATTAATTCCAAGACCAGGTGAATTACGTTGTGCTAGATGGGAGCAATTCGATTTTAAGAAGAAATTATGGAATAGGCCTGCTGAGGTTATGAAAGGGCGATTAGCACACACAATCCCTTTATCTAAGCAAGCTATTGTACTTTTAAAAGAATTAGAGACGTATAAAACTGAATCGCCATTTCTATTTCCTAGTAGAAGAACTTATTTAGAACCAGTCTCCGATGGTACATTTAATGCTGTATTAAATCGTTGTGGCTATAAAGGTAGACAAACAGTACATGGTTTTAGACATATCGCTAGTACTGCACTAAATAATCAATTCAGTGACAAAGAACAAGTAATTGAGGCATGTTTAGCACATAAGAAAAAAGGGGTGAAGGCTGTATATGATAAAAGTAACCATCTAGAAGAAAGGAAGTTAATTATGCAATGGTGGGGTAATTACGTAGAAAGTGTGACTTAAAATGAAATTATTATCATATTGCAGAGATAAGGACTCCAATGCATTTGGATTAAGAATTTTAAGTCTGACAGACAGCGAAGAATTAGAAAATCAGATAAATGAGTTTGAACCACAAGTATTGGTTGCAGAACTAGAATCTGAAAATTTACGAGTTATTAAATTAGCAGAAAAAAATTGGTATGGATGTGGATTGTACAAACCAAAGGATGAAATTATAGGTACTTTGGAAAAATTAAAAGATATACCTAAGGTTATTTGTCTAAGTAAAAATAGCGATTTAAAATACAAGTGGAAAGAGAATGGATGTTTGGTTTTTACTGATGAAGAATATTATAAAGAATGCAGACATATGCTAGGCAGAGTAAAACTTGAAGTGCGACATAAACCACCTAATTAATTTAAAGGGTTTATGGAGTATATAAAATTGTCATACCATCATCTTAACTTTGAAGATCGTACTGCATTAATGCTTGAGTCAAGAA